>JAFEGF010000009.1 GCA_018240225.1 Verrucomicrobiota bacterium | reverse complement strand
CATGGCTGCGAACCGGTTTTGCCAAATTCCCGATTCTTCATGTTGTTTCGGTATATAGCAAAATTTACGGAGCTCGGCATAGATTTTGCCGGCACTTTATCGAAAAGTTCCTGCAGGCTGACGCAATAATTAAACTTGTTTTATTGTCATCGATATTTACACAATATTAATGCTTGTGTGTTAAAATTGTTTTTAAATCGAAATAAGTTAGTTTGTGTTGGGGTTGTTTATATGTCTGTTGCGGAAATTAGTGTTAAATTTACAGAAAGCCTTACTTTATCTGATCAAGCTGTTAAACCTGTAAGTGCTTTAAATTCAGTGTTGAAAGAAACGGTAAGGAAAATAGAAGGGCGAGTCACAGAAAAAAATGCTGAAAATCCCCATTTTTTCCAGTTCCCGGAAGATTCAAGGATAACATTAAGAAAGGGGCAAGTTGTAGATATTTCACAGATCGAGATCGATCTGTCTGATATCTTCATCGGCGGAATCAATTATGGCGGCGGCGGGGGGAAACTCATTGGCGGAGCTATGGAGGCGGTTGGCAGTTGCCATCCTGTTTGCAATTTGCCTGTGATGTATGATGGCGTGATTTATTCAGATTTTCGTGCAATGGAAATGGTCTCAAAAGAAGATAAAGTCATATCGCCCGATGTCGTTTCAACAATGATCGCAACCTATCTTGGAGAAGGATATACCCATTTTAACATCCCCATCACGCTGAACAACCACGCAAGCTTGCTTTCTATCATCGTTCTAGAGGATAAAGCGACGTTCCGTTTTTATGATTCCCTCTCGCCTGAGGTCATCTCTTATGAAGAACGATACTGTCCTGCGCTTCTTGAGTATTTAACATCTCTTCTTCCGCCAGGTGTTCAAGCGGAATTTAAAGGAAAACCTGATGTCCTGCACCTATTCGATCAAGGCGATGCAACTTCCAAAGGATGCGGTTACTATAGCGTGTACACGGCAGCGCTGTTAAAAGAGTGTCCGGAACTGAGGGATTTAACATCCTTTGAAGAGCCTCCGTTATTGACGCAAGCGCATGACAAAGGGATACGGGCTGAATTAGCGGTCAGGACTTTGCTTGAGTTCGGATTGGAAAGGGTCGACTTGAGCTTTACAGCGATGATTTCGCAAAAAAGAGACGGCATTTTTAGCAGGATCCAAAATGTACTGCCTAACTTGATCGAGCAATTGAAGCCAAGAGTATCGGTCTTCCAATAAATCAACTGCTCAAAATTGAAGGTGCAGCGATGCCGCGCGCTTGAGCTCTTTTTTCAAGCGTTTGAGGTAGAGCTCTTTTTTTTCCGATTGCTTTGCGCAATGATAAAAAAGATAGAGACTCCGCAGCAGTTCGACTTTTTCCCAGAAAAAGAGGGGGGCCTTCTCGTCGATCTTTTTTCGGAGGAAATAGCTAAGCAGGGCAGTTGTTGGAGGATAGGGGTTGTCCATCGCTCCAGAAAAATGGGAGAGGGCGATCTCTTTGCTTTCCTGGTTCCAAAGCCAGCATCCAAAAGGAGCGTACAGAGGAAGTTTCTCATCGGCCAATAGTTCGGTGGGATAGGCCTCCAAACAGTTCTGCGCCCGTTTCCAGCAATTGTTGAGAAGATCTAGGCGGACAAGGCTTGCGTCGATGTAAAGGCGTTCCGATTGGGGGATTTTCGAAAAGAGGGCTGAGAGCTCTTCCACATCAGCTTCCGTCTCTTTAGCTGCGCGCAGCAAATATCCGGCGCAGCGGAGCGCTGAAGAAGAAAGAGGGAAAGCAGCTACAGCTCGGAACTCTTCAAGGGCTGCCTTCAATCCTTTTTGATGCAGGGTCAAGATCGATCCCATCAGCTCCGATTCTTCTTTGCTTTGCAAGAAATGCAGGTTGTCTTTGACCCAATCGGTGTGACCTAAATGGAGCATGCAATAAAAGGCGTTTGCCGAGATCAGGGAATCGGGGCAGCTTTCGATGATCTCCATGAGGGGGATCGGCTTTGCCAGCCAAAAGCTCAGCTGGACGGCGAGGTGGAGAAGGGGAGCGCCGATCTTCTCTTCAAGAGGAAGGATGAAAGGAAGAGGCTCTAAGTTCTGCACCAAATTGGAAAGAAGGTGCTGGCTGTCCTCCGATCGGAAAATATGGGGAAGGTGGCGCGCTGAGAGCAATGCAAAGTGGTAGGCGGCGAACCGATCGTGCAGCGAAGCTTCATGCAAACGGAAGGTGATGTGTTCGCTCAACACTTTAAGAAGAGGATGTTTCGGATACTTGCGGACGCACAGCTCCAGGCATTTGATCTCCTCGTCGATATCGCCGATCGCTTTATACACTAAGGCCTTGCCTAAATATTCTAGCGGCGCTCCCGGCGTGAAGCGCAGTTTGCTGAACTCGTCGAGGGCAAGGGCGAAGAGCTTTTGCTTCTCCTGGTTTTTCTTGACCGTCCCCGCTTCTTCCAAAAGGGTGATTCCAGCGCGGAACAAAGCTTCGCGCCCTTCCGCTCTTCCCATGAACGAGCTGCCGATCCTTCTGTACTCGCTGAGGGCCTTCTGGTAGTTTTTATCTGCGAGGAAAGCATCGGGGACTGCAAGGCAATTGACCATTACGTTTTGGCTGCCGATCGACACTTCGACCTGCGGCATTTCAAAATCGGCGTCCCGATAGAGAACGCCCACATGGGTTCCGCCCATCGGAATGTGGCTGATGTAATGGAACTGGAGGATCCCATCGAGATAGAACCTAAGGTGGTTGTCGACTTTTTCGATCTGGACTTGATGCCAGACGTTCATTTTGAAGCAGACCCCGGGAATGTCCAAGACTTCGACGTTGGAGCGGAAAAGCTTGCATCCAGGCTTGATCTCTGAACCGACCCACAAACAATACCCCTCTTCGAAACCCTTGCGCTCGTCCGCTTCAGGAATGTTGAGAAGGAAGCCGATCCCGTTGCCGTTCTCTTTGAGCTGGATCTTTGCCTTGATCTTAGTATTGCCTGAGAAGCTCATGCGCGAGATCATCAAACTGACCCACTCCATCACAGTGGGGATCCGCGTGATGGCAAGGTGCTTGGCAAGCAGGATGTTCTCTTGAAACTCCCAGTCTTCTTTCCTGTCGACATGCAATTCCGCTGCAGGGATCCATTCCGGCCTCCCTTCAATGTAGCTCTCGACTTCGGCAATGATCTCTTCGACCGACTGGAAGCGCAATGCAGGATCGAACTGGAGCCCTCGTTTGGCAATATCGGCAAGGTGCTGCGGGATGTCGCGGTAGGGCGCTATTTCTTGCGGATAGGTGAACTGTTCAAGGTGCATCGTCTTGCGGAAGCTTTGGATCGAAGCGCGTTGGAAGGGGAGTCGCAGCGTGAGGATCTGGTAGAGGATGACCGTCAAAGAGTAGATGTCTGTCGTAAAAGTGGAAGCGGCACCGGTGATCCTTTCTGGAGCAAGGTAGGAAAGGGTTCCAGGGACTTTGCCAGGCTTCGTCAGATCAGGCTCCGGAGGAGCCTTTTTTTCGACAAGCTGGAACTCTTTTGTCTCGCCTGCAAAATCGGCTAGGCCCCAATCGAGGATCAGCACCTCGCCATATTTACCGACGATGATGTTGTCAGGCTTGATGTCCCTGTGCAAGATCCCTTTCGAATGGGAATAGGCGATCGCTTGGCATACGTTGAGGAAGATTCTCATCAGAGTCGGGATCGATGAACCGATCGGGTGTTTGACCTCTCCCTCTTTTTCTTCATCATAGGCCGATTTGAGAATCTGCTTCAGCGTCTCCCCTTCGACATAGGGCATCGTGTAGTAGGTCTCTTCTCCCTTTTGGCAGATCGTATAAATCGGAATGATCGAAGGGTGGGTAAGCTGAGAGGCGATCCGCGCTTCGCGCAAAAAGCGCTCTTGAAGGGTCCGGTTGCTCTTCATCTCTTGGCGGATCCGTTTAAGGGCGACGTTCCTTCCGCAGGAGGGATCGAAGGCCAAAAAGACCTCTCCCATTCCTCCTTTCCCTAAGCCCCTTACGATCTGATAATGGTCGATCTGCATGGGATCGGCATCTGTTTTATTCATTTCGTCATAACTCTTTGAAAGTCTGTAACCAGACTCTTTATCACTCCTTCTTTACACATCTATTCCTTTCAAAGCAAGCTTGATCAAGTCGTTGGAAGGGCTGCAGCCTGCTGCCTTAGCCAGGTCACGACCCTTCTCTGGAGAAGGGGAGCATCGGCAAGGTCATTGATATCCTGTCTGTTAATGGGGCACAAACGATTTCCGGCAGCAGTAAAAATGTCTTCGATGTTTTGCCGTTCGAAATAATGGGCCGCGCCATGCGCTGCGCACGAGTCCATGACAGGATCTGACATGACCAAGAAGGTAATAGGATCGATCAGATCATCGGGGGGATTATAGGCTGTGCCCAATGCATCATCAAGCGCTTGGTTCAAGCGGACGATCTCTTGGGCGATGTCTGCGTCATTGTGCGTTGGAGGAGGAGGTTCTGGAGTCGTCTCGACGACGGTTGCCGTCGGCTCAGGCGTCGCAATCGTAAGAGGCGGCTCTTGAATGGCAACTCCTTTTAACTTTTCTCCAAAAAAGCGGGTCCATCTAAGGACGATCTCGCATTCGTCGATCCATTCCTGGACCAGCGTAGAATTGGGGTTGTTAAGCTGGCCGTACCTCATGCGCAATTCCATGGCGTTGAAATTGTAAAATGAACCTTTTGTCGGTTCGCTCAGTTCGTTGAAGGCCCTTTCGATTGTTTGGTAGCGGTTCTGCTGTCCGAGCTGTCCCAATCGGGCCTTGAACTGTTCTAGTTCATTAATCCGTTGCTGGATGGCGCCAAGGTCCGACTTGTCGATCGAATAGACGAAGAAGAGCGATTTGAAAAATGAGCCTATATGTGTCGGCGCCCATTGGAAGAAGGAAAGGATCTTCGATCCGATCATCTTGATTTTTTCCATGATTCCGGAGCTTTCCGGGGTGCTTGCTTCCGTCATTGAAAGAAGGCGTGTCGGCTCAGAGCTAATCCCAAGCGAAGAGATTCTTGCAGCAACAGGAGTCTGCTCATGGCCCTGCACTGGTTGCGCCGGACGTTCAGAAGGGGAGAATGTGATTGCCATAGGGTGCACCTAACGTAGGAGGTAAAGAAAGTGTAAAGAAGATAGTTCATGGAGACTTTTTTTTCAGTCAAAAACCGTTGCTGGAAAACAAAATGATTCTGTAACCTCAGCTTTGCACATTTTTGAGGGCAAATGGATAGAAAAAAAGTTGTATTGACAGGCGATCGGCCTACAGGGCCTCTGCATTTAGGGCATTATGTCGGATCGTTGAAGAACCGCGTGGAGCTGCAGAAAAGCTGCAAGCAATTTGTCATGGTCGCCGATGTTCAGGCATTGACCGACAATTATGAGCACCCTCAGAAAGTGCGGGAGAATGTGCTGCAGGTCGCTTTAGATTACTTAGCAGTCGGCATTGATCCTGAGCAGACCACGATCTTTATCCAGTCCCTTATCCCTCAAATTCCTGAGCTGACCCTTTATTACCTGAACTTAGTGACCTGGAACCGCTTGAAGCACAACCCCACCGTCAAGCAAGAGATCGTTCAAAAAGGATATGGAGAAAGCGTTCCTGCAGGCTTCATGGTCTATCCTGTCAGCCAAGCAGCCGACATCACCGTTGTCAAAGCAGACCTTGTGCCAGTCGGCGAAGACCAGCTGCCGATGATCGAACAGACCAACGAGATCGTCCGCCATTTCAATAGGATCTATCAAAAAGAGGTCCTTGTTGAAGCGCAAGCGCTGATCCCTAAGCTGGCCCGTTTGCCAGGAACGGATGGGAAAGCAAAAATGAGCAAATCGCTCGGCAATTGCATCTACCTCGGCGACAGCGCCGACGCTGTCGCTAAAAAAGTGAAGGGGATGTACACCGATCCAGGACACCTCAAAGTTGAAGATCCCGGCAAAGTGGAAGGCAATCCCGTCTTCACTTATCTGGATGCATTCGATCCCGATACGGCTGCAGTTGAAGAGCTGAAGGCCCATTACCAACGGGGCGGACTTGGAGACTCCATCGTTAAAAAACGGCTCAACGATGTTCTCCAAGCTTTCCTAGAGCCGGTCCGTCAGCGCAGGGAAGCTTATGCAAAGGACCCGCAAGCTGTCATGCAGATGCTGAAAAAAGGGACGGGAAAGACTCTTGAAATTGCAGAACAGACCCTTCAAGATGTCCGTAAAGCGATGTGCTTGGATTATTTTTAGAGTCACTAAGAAAAAGGGGATATAAGTTCCCTCTTAATCCTTATGCTGCTCTTCTTCGATTTCGTGGTTGATGTCCTCTTCCTCTTCGGCAAGGGGCTCCTTGCTTTCTAAAAATTCCCGGAAAAGGATGTAGATCCCCCCGATGGCAAACAGCACCGGAAGGAGGATTTCCCAAGAGATGTTGAACTGTACGGTGACAAATACGCCGACAAAGACAAACAGGGAGATCCCCATGTCGTAATGGCGGCCCAGCAGGTATTGCCGCAGTGCAAGCGGTATCCCGACGACCAGCATGATCCCCGGCCACCAAGCGGCAAGGTAAGAAATAATCGCTAGTCCGATCAGAAAGAGGGCAACGGAAATCGCTTTCGCCCTTTTTTTGGAAATCAATGCCTGAGCCATGTGAGTCCCTCCAAGTTCCATACATAGAGAGAGTTTGATTTCTTGCGAAGAAAAATCTCGTTTTTAAGCAGAGCTGCTAACGGATAATAGGAACTTCAAGAGGGGCATTACTTCTTTCAAGCCAGAAAAATAAACTAGACAAGATTAAGCAGGATGCGCCGCCCCATGCAGCAAGAGTAGGATAGGCCCCAACTGCAAATCCCACCAAGATCGGACTCAAACCGAGCGCTGCAGCCCCAATGGATTGATAAACGCCAAGGATTTCACCTTGTTGATCAACACTTGCTCGATTGGAAACGATGGTCGTTGCAGAAGGGTAAGCCATAGCAAGCCCAATCATCATCAAAGGAACTACCCACCAGATGTAAAGTGGTGCATGAACAAAGACAAAGGCAAGCATGGAAGCTGCAGAAAGCAGCATTGCGACAATTGCGATCGCTACTGGTTTGCATTTATGAACAAAAGTTGTTGCAAGAAGAGCTCCGATGGCATACCACAAGCCAGTGTACCCATAAAATTGACCGATATCATTCAATTCAAAAGCAAAGCGCTCATTAAGCAAAACAGGAACAAATTCGTTAAAAAATGCCCATCCGAAAGAAATAAAAAATCCTCCCAAAAAAACCCACTTGAACTCTCTTAAAAGAAACACCTGAAGTAAATTACGGATTCCAGCCAAAAGATCGAAGGAAACATCTTCGATTTTTTTTCTTGTTTCAGGGAATTTCCAGATCACCAAGATTAAATTGGTTAACGACATAAGACCAGCAAACATTAGGGGGGTTGAATAATTGAACCACGATACAACCTTTGGATCTGCAATGTAGCCTCCTATAAAGGGTCCAACTGCAAAACCAAATCCAATGCAGGAGTTAAGGTAGGCAAATCTTTTGGCTTTATTTTCCTCTGTGCTTATATCAGCAAGGGTTGCCTGAGCAACAGCAGCAGTAGCATCCGAAGCTCCAACTAGGATTCGATAAAGAAATAGTAAGCTTAAGGAGTGAAGATAAATTCCTGCTACGCCGATCAAATAGCCTGCACATCCTCCACCAATGCCAATCGTTAGAGCCTTTCTTCTCCCTTTCTTGTCAGAAAAAGCTCCAAGAAAAGGAGCGAAAAAAAATTGAGAAATTGGAGTGAGCCCGATGAGAAGTCCCAGCATAGCGCCTCGGAATTCTGCTGAGGTGTCAGGGGGAAGAATCGGATTTGCCGTATCGAATAATAGCATAGCAAAAATCGGATAGACAATGCCCATCCCTAAATAGTCAACAAAACCGATCAGAAGGATGATAATAAAACTTAAATTTGATTTTAATAAATTCATGGGGAGCAGTCTATGGTGGGATAGAATTAAATGCAATTGTTAGTATATGAGTGTAAGCTCAAAATGATAAAAGTAACCACTTTTAGTAGTGTGTAATAAAGGGGTGGATCGTTTTTTCAGGCAAAGCAAGTAACAGAAGAGGCCTTATCTATCCGTTCTTTGAAGTAGCTTTGTAGGTGGTTGCCTGTCAGGGACTGTTTTTCCTGCGCGATCTTTTCAGGCGTCCCTGTTGCGACAATTTGTCCGCCATGGACGCCGCTGCCGGGGCCCATGTCGATCAGGTAGTCGGCATTGGCGATGATGTCGAGGTTATGCTCAATGATGAGGACTGTGTTGCCTTTGTCGACCAGGGTGTGGAAGATACAGAGGAGCTTGACGATGTCGTCGCTGTGCAGGCCGACTGTGGGCTCATCGAGAAGGTAGAGTGTCTTTCCTGTTGAGCGCTTGGCAAGCTCGCGGCTTAAGCGCAATCGTTGCGCTTCTCCTCCGGAAAGTGTGGCGATCTCTTGTCCCAGTTGCAGGTAGCCGAGGCCGACAGAGATGAGGGTGTCGAGGATACGGATCACTTTAGGGATCGGCGGCAAAAAGGGGCGGGCCTCTTCGACGGTCATTTGGAGGATGTTGCCGAGGTGTTTGCCTTTGGTCATCACTTTTAAGCTTAATGGATTTAACCGGTAGCCGTGGCAGGCGTCGCAGGTTACCTTGACGGGAGGGAGGAACTGGAGCGAGATATGGCGGGTGCCAAGTCCCCAGCAGGAAGTGCACATCCCTTTTTTATGGTTAAAGCTAAAGTGTCTTGGCTGCAGGCCGCGGGCCTTGGCCTCGGGAAGATCGGCGAAAAAGTAGCGCAAGGGAGTGAGCAGATCGACATAGGTGCTGACATCGGCGCGGTTGGTATGTCCGATCGGATTTTGGTCGAGGACGAGGAGCTTGTCGAACTGGGCTAGCCCGGAGACGCTGGTCCCGTTGGTCTTAACGGCGTCGATCGGTTTTCTGCCTGAAAGGGCTTTTTCTGCGGCAGGGCGGAGAAGATCGTTCATGAGGGTCGATTTGCCCGAGCCTGAGACGCCTGTGATGCAGGCAAGGATGCCGGTCGGGATGTCGATGGAGATCTTTTTTAAGTTGTGCAGCGTTGCATTTTCGATCTTCAGTTGGGTTGACGATGCGCGCCGTTTTTCAGGGATCGGAACTCGGCAGCGGCCGCTGAGGTAGGCGCCGGTCAGAGAGTTTGGATTGTTCTTAAGTTCTTCAAGCGTTCCTTGCGCGGTGATCTCGCCGCCTTCTTTGCCCGCTTTCGGGCCAAAATCGATCAGGTAGTCGGCAATTTGGACGGTCATCGGATCGTGCTCGACGAGCAGCAGCGTGTTGCCGAGGGCGCAGAGGTGTTTGAGGGCGTTATTAAGCCTTGCATTGTCGTGAGGATGGAGGCCTATCGTGGGCTCGTCGAGGACGTAGAGGGAGCCGGTAAGACCTGAGCCGAGCTGGCGGGCAAGGCGGATCCGCTGCGATTCGCCGCCGGAAAGGGTCGGCGCGCTTCTGTCGAGGGAGAGGTAGCCGAGCCCGATGGCGTTGAGGAAGTGGAGGCGGTGTTTGAGCTGGCGGAGGGTCTCATCGAGGAAGATATGATCGTCTTTATACAAAGAGATCGCGTCGATGAATCGGGAGGCCTCGTCGATCGGAAGTTGGCAGAGGTCGGCGATCGAGAGTTTTTCAATGCGGACGTTGCGGGCGAGGGGATTGAGGCGGGTTCCTTTGCAGGAGAGGCACTGGGCCTGGTCGAGCAAGGGAAGGAAGGCCTCGCGGATCGCAGGTTCGATGCATTTGGAGAACTTTTCGAGCACAGCATTAAAGCCGATCCAGCGGAATTGGAGACGGTTGGAGCTGAACGATTTTTCCTCTTTGGAGCCGTTGAAAAGGACTTCGAGCTGGTCGGGTGAGAGGGTGGAGAGGGGCTCGTCCCCATCGATCCCTTCTTTTTTCAAGAAGGTCAGAAAAAGCTGCATGCTCTCTTTTGTTGCATTGTCTTTCCAGAGCAAAAAGACCAGATCGGATGCGGATAGCTTCATGAGGGAACTGTGGCGCGAGAGGTTGGCGCCGTATTGGAACCCTAGCCCTTGGCAGGATGGGCACATCCCTTGTTCTGTGTTGAACGAAAAAGTGTGAGGGGTGATCGGAGGGTAGGACTTTCCTGTGTTGAGGACGGCGAACGCCAAGTTGAAATAGTGGTCTTTGTCTTCTGTTGCCGCAACGAGGGTCCCGTTTGAGAGGCGGGCAGCTTGGTCGATTGCGTCAAAGAGGCGCTTGCGGACCGATTCTTGGACGAGGAGGCGGTCGACGACGAGGAAGAGCTCATTTTTCCGTTGTTTATCAAAAGGGATCTCTTGATCGAGCTCCAGGTATTGGCCGTTGAGGCGGACCCGCAAATAACCTTGCTTCTGCAGTTTCTCTTTGAGAGCGTCAAAGGAATCTCCTCGTTTGAGGATGAGGGGGGAGAGGATGTGGAGCTTGCTCTTTTCGGGCAGGGAGAGGAGTTTTTCTAAAACGAACTCTTTGCTGATCGTCTCGATCTTCTCGCCGGTATCGGGGCAGTAGGCTGTTCCAAGGTGGGCGTAGAGGACGCGTAGGAAGTCATAGGCCTCGGTCATGGTGCCGATCGTGCTGCGCGGATTGCCGGCGTGGCTTTTTTGCTCGATCGCAATGGCAGGGGAGAGCCCTTCGATCCGCTCGACTTTGGGCTTGGGCATCTGCTTGACAAATTGGCGCGAGTAAGCGGAGAGCGATTCGATGTAGCGTCTTTGTCCTTCCGCGTAGACCGTTTCGAATGCAAACGAGCTTTTACCGGAACCGGATGGTCCTGTGCAGAGAGTGATCTTGCCGCGGGGGATCGATACGTCGATCTGTTTGAGGTTATTCTGGGAAGCGCCCTCGACAGTAATCGATTCTAAGAATGCCCCGGAGGTTGCAAGTTCTGGAGCAGGTTGATGCTTTTTGGGGGAAAGGACAGCTTTGATGGCAACGCCTGTCGGTGTCTTCATCTTTGCGATTTTTTCGGGAGGGCCTTCTGCGATCACTTCGCCGCCCCCTTTGCCCCCTTCAGGTCCTAAGTCGATGATCCAGTCTGCGGTCTTGATCAGGTCGGTGTTGTGCTCGATGACGAGGACGGTGTTGCCTTTATCGACTAATTTCTGAAGGACGTCGATCAGTTTCCGGATGTCGTGGAAATGAAGTCCCGTCGTCGGTTCATCGAGGATGTAGAGGGTGTTGCCGCTTGATGGGCGGGAGAGCTCTTTGGACAGTTTGATCCGCTGCGCTTCTCCGCCAGATAGGGTCGGAGAGGCTTGGCCGAGCTTGATGTAGTCAAGTCCGACATCGAGCAGCGTTTGCAGCTTCTGCTTGATCTGAGGGATTGCAGAGAAAAATTCATGGGCATCGGCAACCGTCATTTCCAGCACTTCGTAGATGTTCTTGCCGCGGTAGAGGATCGATAACGTCGTGCTGTCGAAGCGCTGTCCATGGCAGTGTTCGCATTCGACCCATTCATCTTCCATGAAGTCCATGTCGATCTTGGTCATGCCCATCCCGCTGCAGTGGGGACAGGAGCCCTCTTTGACGTTGAAGCTGAAGCGGCCCGACTTGTATCCGTGAGCGACGCTTTCGGGAAGCTGGCTGAAGAGGTCGCGGATCTCATCGAAGAGCTTGATGTAGGTGGCAGGGTTGGAGCGGGGTGTTCTGCCGATCGGCGTTTGATCGATGGCGATCACTTTATCGATCGCGTCGATATTTTGGATCGCTTTGTGCTTGCCGACGGGGAGTTTGGAGTGGAGCAGCACATTGGAAAGGGCAGGGTAGAGGGTGTCGCTGATGAGGGATGATTTTCCCGAACCGGAAACACCTGTGACTGCAACAAGCATTTTCAGGGGGATCTGCACATCGATCGATTTTAAATTGTGGTGGGAGGCTTTTTGGATGGTGATCTTGCCGTCACCTTTGCGACGCTTCGGAATGGGGATTGTCAGGCGGCCTGAGAGGTAGGCACCTGTGATCGACTCGGGCGAGGCGATGAGCTCCTCGTAGCTCCCTTTGACGATGATGTTGCCTCCGTTTTGTCCGGCCAAGGGGCCGACATCGACGATCATATCAGCTGCGCGGATCGTCTCCTCATCATGCTCGACGACAATGACTGTGTTCCCTTTTTCTTTGAGGCGGCGGAGGGTCTCGAGCAGCTTGATGTTATCGCGTGGGTGCAGTCCGATCGAAGGCTCATCGAGAACGTAGGTGGCGCCGACAAGTCCCGAGCCGATCTGCGAAGCGAGGCGTACCCGTTGGGCCTCTCCGCCGGAAAGGGTTGGCGCTGTCCGTTCCAGAGAAAGGTAGTCGAGGCCGACCCCTTTGAGGAACTCGATCCGTTGGACGATCTCTTTAAGAAGCTCTTCTCCGATCGTTTTTTCTTCTTTGGTCAACCTAAGGTTTTGGAAGAAGAGGAGCGTCTCATCGATCGATAGCGCGGTGATCTCGGCGATCCGCTTGCCTCCAAGCTGCGTTGCTGCCGGATAGGGCTTGATCCGGTCGCCATTGCAAGAGGGACATGTCGTTTCCTGCATGAGTTCGCCCATTTTGCTCCTGTAGAGATCGCTCTGCGCTTTTTGGAAGCGCTCGCGCGCCTCTGCTAAAACGCCGCGCCATTGGACGTATTCGCTCCAACGGGATTTTTTTGTCGGGTGGACAAACTGCATCCGCGTCCACTTTTTTTCTGTTCCGTAGAGAAAAACTTTGCGCGCTTTGTCAGAGAGCTTTTTCCAAGGGGTGTTGATGTTGAATCCGTACAGTTTGGCCAAGTTGTTGTAGATGTTGCCGTAGCGCACCGTCGTGTAGGAGCTGCTGATGGAGCAGCAGTCCTCTGCGATCGATAGGTCGGGATTGATCACGAGGTCGAGGTCGAACTCCTGGATCAGGCCCAGTCCTTGGCAGGTCGGGCACATTCCGCCCGGATGGTTGAAGGAAAAGTCGGAAGGCTCCAGAGGACCGTAGGAAAGTCCCGACTTAGGGGAGTAGGCGAACTGGGAAAAGAGCATCTCTTGTCCCGTATCGGGAAGGAGGACGCTCATGATCCCTTGGCCCGCATCGAGGGCTTGGGTCACCGCTTCCGTCAGGCGTTTTTCTTCGCTGGGATCCACCACCATCCGGTCGATGACGAGATCGATATCGTGGGCCACTTTGCCATCGACTTGGATAGGCTCGCTCAAATCGACGATCTGTCCATCGAGGCGGACTCTAGTAAAGCCTTTGCGGACAAGCTCGACAAAGTCCTCTTTGAACTCCCCTTTTTTCCCTTTGGCAAATGGGCTCAGCACCAAGATCTTCGTCCCTTTCGGCACCTCTTGGATCGATCGGAGGATATGCTCTGCGCTTTGAGGGCGGACCGGTTCCTTGCTGACCGGGCAATGGGGAATTCCGATCCGGGCATAGAGGACTCGCATGAAGTCGTAGATCCCTGTCATCGTTCCGACGGTGGACCTTGGATTGCGTCCGGCCGTCTTTTGCTCGATGGCGATCGTCGGGGAGATCCCGCTGATCACTTCTGCATTGGGCTTAGGCAGATCTCCCAGATGGCGCCTGGCGTAGGTGGACAGGGACTCGACGTACCGCCTTTGCCCTTCGACATAGATCGTATCGAAGGCAAGCGATGATTTGCCGGAGCCGGAAACCCCTGTGAACACGACAAGCCGATTATGCTCCAATTCAAGGTCGACGCCTTTGAGATTGTGCACACGGACTTTTTTTAGGACGATGGGGGGTTGCTGGGTCATAAATTATTTTAATGCGATTTTATCACTTCCTTCCAAAAAAAGACGACAAATTTGAGAGGCTTGTCCAGAAACCCGCAATCCCCTACGATGGGAATATGATCACGAGAACCAAAATCATCTGCACGATAGGCCCATCGTGCAACACCTATGAAAAGATCCTGCAGCTCATCGATGCAGGGATGAATGTCGCGCGCCTCAATTTCAGCCACGGCGTCCAAGAAGAGCACAAGAAGGTGATCGACCTCTTGAAACAGGCCAGGAAGGAGAAAAAGACCCCTCTTGGGATCATGCTCGACACCAAAGGCCCCGAGATCCGCGTCGGGAAGGTCTGCGACGGCCAGGTCCAGCTCCAGAAGGGGCAAAGATTAGAGCTCGTCAAGCAGGAGGTGGTCGGCGATTCCTGCCGCATCCAGGTGACCCCTGATATTGCGATCGACGCTTTGCAGGTTGGGACAAAGGTTCTTTTTGACGACGGCTACATCACCTCCCACGTCATAGAAAAATCAAAGGACTCTGTCACTGTCGAGATCGACAATCCAGGCGTCCTCAAGACGAACAAGGGCGTCAATGTCCCAGGTGTCGATATCGACCTGCCTGCGATGACGCCGCAGGATATTGCCGACATAACTTTCGGCTGCGAGCAAGATGTTGATATCATCGCCGCCTCGTTCATTCGGTCTGCCGAGCACATCTTGGAGATCAAGCGCCTTTTAGCTAAAAAGGGCAAATCGGACATCATCGTCATTGCCAAGATCGAAAACAGTTTGGGCGTCCGCAACTTCGACAGCATTGTCCAGGTCGCCGATGGGATCATGGTCGCAAGAGGGGACCTTGGCGTCGAGCTTCCCTTGAAGCAGATCCCTAAGCTGCAGAAGATGATGATCCGGAAATGCTACCAAACCGCTAAGCCGGTCGTCACTGCAACCCAGATGCTCGAATCGATGATCAAAAATCCCCGGCCGACCCGCGCAGAGGTCTCCGATGTGGCCAATGCGATCTACGATAGCACTTCAGCCGTGATGCTCTCCGGCGAGACGGCGATGGGGCAATACCCGATCGAAGCGGTCGCAATGATGAAGAGCATCGTCGATGAGACAGAGAAGGACTTCAATTATCGGAACTTCTTTTTCCAAGACTCGCAGACCGATTACAACGATGTCTCGACATCGGTGGCCTTGGCAACTGTTAAAACAGCCTACAGCGCCAATGCCAAGGGGATCTTCGTCTTTACAAGCCGGGGCTTTACTGCAAGGCTTGTTTCCCGTTTTCGCGCCGAAATGCCGATTATCGTTCTGACTCCCGTTGAAAAAGTCTACCATCAGCTAGCCATGAACTGGGGAGTCGTTCCAGTTGATCCGGCTCCTGCCAGCAATGCCCATGATGCGATGCAGATCGTCAGTTGTTTTGCCTTGAAAAAAGGGTTGGCAAGCTATGGGGACCTCGTTGTCGTGACGGCAGGTTCTCCCTTTGGGATCAGCGGAACGACCAATATGATGCTAGTTGAAAGCATTGGAGATGTCCTTGTCCGCGGCCATCCGCAGGAAGGAAGGAGGGTCTATGGAAAAGTGGCCCTTGTCCATGTGCCTGAGGAATGCAGGCCGGAAGCTGTGTCCCAGCGGATCATTGTGATCAGCCGATGCGACGATTCCTATTTGCCTGTCTTAAAACATGCTCTTGGTATTGTCCTGCAAAACCATCCTGACGATGTCGATTCAGAAAAGCATGCGGTCCAAGTGGCCAAGATGCTGGACATTCCGCTTCTGTTGCGAGCAGACGGCGCTATGACGCTGCTCAAAGAAGGGCTTCTTGTGACTTTAGATCCTCAGAAAGGGATTGTCTATAAGGGATCGATCTCTAACGATGAAGAGATGATCCCTAAACTGTGTCCCCACCCTACGAACCTATCCCAGTAAAAAGTTTCAGTCAATTTTCTGGTTCTTTTGAGCCGAATTTCGAGCCATTAACCAGGGGCAATATACAATTGTCGATATTACCCCTGGTTAATGGCTCGAAATTCGGCCAAAATAATCCAGAAAATCGACGAAAATTATTACTGGGGTAGGTTCACTGGCAGCTCATGAACTCGTTCATGTTCTTCGACGCATCGCGAAGGCATGTCAGGAAAGAGATCCGCTGCATCTGAGGCGCCATTTCAGGAACTTCGGTCAAGTCGATGATCGCAGCCTTCAGATAGCGGTCGTGAGGGGTGATGGTGTCGTGGTTTTTGCTGATGAACTCGAGGAGTTGCTCAGCGTAATCTTCAAGCTGTTCCCGTGTCGGGGTAAACTCAGCCTGTTTTTGCATTTTCGTAATGAGGCTGTCGATCTCCCCTTTGATTTTTTGAGCTTTAGCCCATACAGCAGAAGCCTTAGGGTTTTTGGAAGGTTGCGGATAAGCAGCTGCCATAGAAATACTCCTTTTAATTCTCTTCTCTACCTTCTTTAATGTTTTAATAATTCGATTAATTAATCAATAAAATTAAATTTGTTGAAAATTTATGTGTTGTGTTTTCAGGAAATAATCAACAGGATATTAGGATGGACAGGATAGAAAATAGATCGGAATGAGTCCCTATCCTGTCCATCCTAATATCCTGTTGATTATTCTTAATGAAGCTTTTCAGACAAAATGCTCAAGGCTGCCAACGGGGCCGTATCGACGCGCAGGATGTTCCGGTGGAGCCGGACGCCTTGAGCGCCGAGCGTCTCTTTTAAGAAATGGGTTTCTTTGGGATCGAACCCTTTTTCCGGGCCAATGAAGAAGACCGTGCAAGGAGCTTCATCGCTAAGGTCAAGCTTTGCCAAGCTTGGCGCATCGGGAGATGTGTCGCCGAAGAGCAATCGCCCTTCAATGGGTTCCCACTGGAGAAGCGGCGGTTTGAAGGAGATGGAGGGAAGGTCCAGCCGTCCGCACTGCTTCATGGCAGAAATCGTGAGCTGCGCCATCCTCTTCATCTGGTTCTCGCTGAACTCATCTTTTTCACTTAAAATTCCAGGAAAGAGCCAGAAATCGGTTGCATCAAGCTCTGTTGCTTTCTCGAGGATATATTCCAAACGGTTGAACCGTGGGATCGCCTGCGCCAAGATCAGCTTAGGTTTGCGTGTGTTCGCATTGATCACATTGGAGACCCTCAGATCGGCATGGTGCTTTGCAATGCTGGAAAGGGTTGCCTCTGCCAGCTGGTTCTTGCCATTGACGAGTTCCACATGGTCGCCGATACGGGCGCGCATGACGTGGCATAAGTGGTGAAACTCTGTGTCCTGTAGAGTAACAGTCTCGTTCAAATTTAGAGGTTGGTTGACGAAAAACCGTTCATGGGGCATGGCAGACAACCTTTTTCAAAATATCGGAGAGGTTGCTCGAGCAAAGTCCCTGAGAGCGGCTCTTCAGCTCGTTGAGGTCAACGATTGTAAACGCAGCTTGTTTTTTGAAGTGGGGCTTTATTTCTGAACACTCAGAAAAGTTGAAGATGAGCTTAAAGCGGTAATCGGTCACCAAGAGATCGGAAAAGTTGTCATAGGGAACGACTTCCATGTTCTTTACTTCAACGAGCTCGCGGAATTGGCTTGGGACAAAAAGGGTAAACGACTCTTGAGGATAGATCGATCGAAAAGTCGGCAGATGGGAAAGCAGGTCCATGAAGCTGACACGGTCTTGCGGAAAGAAGATCGCGATGCTCTCATGTCGGAACGGGCGCTTGATCACGTTAAGCGGCTGCAGCTTCCAGCGGTTGTGCACCCATAGCCATTGTTCAGGGATCTGGCGGATGCTCTCTTCTAAAAGAGAGAGGCATTGGCGCATCATCCGATCGGTCTCTTGCTCCATTGGCGCATCGCGGTTTGGCCAGATAGGATCTGAGTAATGGATGATGTAGCGGCCGTTGACCCTTCTTGTCGTTGCGACGACGATCGGGCTTCCCGTTCTGTGGGAGAGGATGGCCGGGATGGGCGAGGTGTAGGCGAGCCTTCCGAAAAATGGAGAGCTATAGCCGCTGTCGGGCCTGCCCTGGTCTCCGACGATCCCGAGGAAGCAACCTTTTTTTAAAGCCCTCAATCCCTCTTTGATCGCATTTTGAGGAGCGATGATCTTGCCTCCAAATTTCTCCCGCATCTTGAGCACGAAGCGATAGAGGTAGGTGTTCTTCACCGGGCGGCCGATCGCAACGCCCGGCATCCGGTTGGTCCCTTCAAGAAAGAGGATTTCCCAGTTGGCCTGATGTCCGCAGAAAAAGATGACAGGTTTGCCTTCTTTCATCAGCTTGTCGGCAACCTCTGGGTTTTCGCAATAGGCGATCCGTTCGATTTTTGTTTCCGAGGCAAGCTTTGGGTATTCCAAGCAGGTGATCATCAAGTTTTCAAGGGAGCCTTTTGCAATTCTTTGAATATCAGACGGTTGCAGATTAAGATCGGTGGCCATCGACAAGTTGCTAAGAGCCCTCTTGCGGTAGCTTTTAAGGATGTGGAATGCAGCCCTGCCGAGCCATGCGCCTAGCCGATGGATCGCAGGGTAGGGGAGCCAGCGGATTGGCCAAGTAAAGACCAAGATGATCAGGTAGCTCAAATAATGCATAAAATAAGACTGTTAATGATCTTTGAGAATACCAGGAAGAGGGATTGTTTCCGAGGATAATTGCCTTTAAAAGAGCAGGAAGATCGAAATATTTTTTGTATTTCATAATAATTTCTTTTCTGGTACAAAATTTGACTCCGTTCACGAAAATGTGTACAATAATGAAAAAACGCGATCTTGATAAAGAGCTTGCCCGTGCAGGCTGGTGGCTGAAAAGGCAAGGCGGCGGCCATGAAATTTGGACGAATGGAGAAGAAACCGAACCTGTGCCTCGGCATAGAGAAATTAATGAAAGATTAGCGAAAAAGATCATCGATGTAGCGAAAAGATTACCACCAAAAAAGAAATAAGAAGGGGAATGGTATGATGGAGTTAGAAGGCAGGGTGTGGAAAGATCCAGCTAGTTCTTGGTGGCTTGTTGAAATTTCATTCCTCGACGTCATGACACAGGCAAGAACTCGTAAGAATGCTTTAGAAATGATCAAAGACGCTGTAATCGAGTTATTGAAAGATTCGTATGGAGAACTGTTGGATAAAAAATTTCAGCTTTCTGTCAATTTATACAAAAATGGAATTATTGGAATGGGAGCTTCTGACGAAAAGTTGTTGTTTGCTCTAGGATTAAAACGTCAGAGAATAAGGAGCGGATCCACGATTCGTGAAGTCAGTCAAAGATTGAAGTCAAAATCTCCAAATGCCTATGCGCGCTATGAAAGGGCAGAGGTTAGGCCGAGTTTGGAAAAATATGCAGAGCTTCTGCATGCAGCAAATCCGAGCAGAAGGCCTTTATTGGTCAGTTAGAGGCCGATAATTAATTTAGGTTTCATCGCTTTTTTGAGTATTTTCTGAAAAAGTCTAAAAATTCGACAGAAACTAAATTCTTTAGCAGTCTCTTAGAGTTTTGAAAGTGGCTTGGATGATCCGGTTGAGCTGATTCGGGAAATCAAGGTACTCTACAGAAGCTCGGATCTGTGCGCTGGAGGAAACGGACTTGAATGTGCCGACAGCTCGTTGGATAGCAAGGGCGACGCTGTGAGGATCGTCCAAGTGATCGATGGTCGTTCCGGAATAAGGCTGAAGCACCTCGTGTCCTCCATTTGTTTTGGAAGAGATCACATAGAGTCCCATTGCAAGCGCTTCAACGGTCACGTTGGCAAAGGGGTCATAGGAAGAGGGGATTGCCAGGGCATCGGCCATTTGGTAGAACCTGCGGATGTCGGAACGCTGGCCTAAGAAACGGACCGATTTCTCCAGTCCCAAATGCTGCGCCATTTGCTTGAAGTAGCCGATCTTTTTTTCTTTGCCGATGATGCAAAGCTGCATCGGTGTCGTTTTGATCAGGTTCATCCCTTTTAGGAGATTCTCGAGCCCCTTTCTTTGGTAGTTGTGACCGATAAAAAGCAGCTGGTAGGCTTGCGGATCCAGGGATAGTTCTGCAATGAGCTCCTCCCGTTTTTCTTGCCATTGCTCAAAATCGGCAAGCATCTGGGACCACTCGACCCCATTATGGACGACTTCGATCTTTTCTTCCGGAATACTATAGAGCTCTAGGACTTCGTTTTTGACCATATGGGAGTTGGTAAAAAGCGTTCGGAGCTTGCGGCTTTCGAACGATTTTTTTTCGATGGCAAGCAGGCTGCGGTGGAGGGGGTTTATTTTGAAGCTTAATGCTTTTAACGCTCCTTCTTTTTTTGCCCGATGCCGTAGGTATGCGGCATGGACCCCATTTCCTGCCCGGATATGGGATTGTTCTGAATTCCTGTCGAGGCCAAAGACGATCGGTGTCGGATGGTCTTTGAGGAAGCGCTGGCAGGACTGGTCGAAGCGCTGCACATTGAAATAGCTGAAAAGGCTGTCGATCGGAAAGGAAACGATATTTAGGCAGTCTGAGGCAAATGGAGCTTTGACATCGCCAGATGTCAGAAGGGTCACATTGGAGCCGGATTGGCAAAACGTCTTTGCGATCTCCCAAGTGTATTTTTCGAGCCCCCCTTTCCGGTCAAGCTGGCTTTTCAGGATAGTAACAGATGGACGGTCCATGGTCACTTGGGGGAAATGGTGCTGGTTTCGTGAACTTCGACGACGTTCTCTTTGAGGAAGATTGCAAGGTCGAGCTTGGTGTCGTCATTTTTAAAGAGCTGGAACCGGTTCATGTAGCTGCGGAAACGGTTGCGCAAGTATTCTTCGCGCATCGCCGGCTGCAGAAGGCGCACCTCGTCATCGGAAACATCCGACATCAGGACAGAGACGTACTGGTCCTCGAGCTGGCGGGGATTGATGAACTCAATACTCCACTCTAAAAGGCTCCTTTCCGCTTTGGAAGAAACGATGATAACGATCTGCATCATGCTTTCTACCGTTTCTAGAAAGAGGCGGTCGACTCCATTGGCATAGAGGGGCATTTGAATGAGCTTGATGCCATAGGCCTGCTTGATCACTTCGCCGGTTGCAATGCTGACGGTTTCAGGATTGAGTGCGGCAAGAGTTTTGTCAGGGAAAAAAAGACTGACGGGGATCGGTTTTTCAATAGCGAGAAGGTTGCAACGGACAAAATCGATCCTAAGGGCTTTTGCTCTAGGGTCGTCGATCTCGATCGGAGTATCGGAGAGGATCGGAATGTTGATCTGCTTCCATTGTTCGGGGACATAATAACTGACGACATCGTTACGGGAAGCGCTGGCATTGTTGGCGAGCGCATCGAGCTGCGTCTTATTAATGTCGTTAAGGTTGAACGTGATCCGCTGTTCTTTGAGCTTCAAGCGTTTGATCACCTCTTCAGGGCCGCTGACGGAAAGGGACAAACGGTATGGCCAGACGTCGAGAAATTGGTATCCGCGCGGCGCCTCGCCGACAGGCTGTGTGATGATGATCGGAATTTGTTCTGTGACCAGTTTGGTCATCCTCACGACGAAATTGGGATGGTAAACTCGGCTGATCCCTTTAGACACATCGATCTCAGGGTTCAAAGAAACAAGGTTTTTCTTGGAAATCGTAGCAATCCACTCGTCAGGCTTGTCGGCTGCATCGAGCACCACTTCCAGGTCGTAAGGAGTGAGCTCGTCCAGGATTGTCTTGTTTCCAACAAGCGTCAGCGTGACTTTCTTAGCGAGGCGGCCGTTCGATTGCATTCCTTCAATCGTTTTTCCTGTTGGGATATTGATCACGCGGACAGGGATGGTGCTGATGTTGCGCGTTGCAGTCAAGGTCTGGTTGACGACGAGCCAAGTGATCACGGCTAAAATGAGTGCGACGAGTTTGCGCGGCCAATGTTCGATAAAGAGCTTATAGAAAAGAGTCTTCACTGTTTAATCCATTCCCGTAAGTTAAATTGGCTCTTGAAGTCTTGCTTTGGAGGAGGGGTGAATATGCTGCGGATGATCCCCTTGAAACGATCGCTCTTGACACCCGGCGTCATCACTCCGTCCCGAGCAATGGAGACTTTGCCTGTCTCTTCCGAGATGACGATGATCAGAGCATCGGTCAGCTGGCTTGCGCCAAGGCCGGCCCTGTGCCTTGTCCCCATCGAACGGGTCAGTTGGGAGCTGTCCTCTGCCAACGGCAAAATAACGGCTGCAGCGAGGATCGTTGTATCGCGGATGATGACAGCGCCGTCATGCAGAGGCGTCGTCGTGGCAAAGATCGATTCCAGCAGCTCGGATGAAAAATTGGCATTGATAATGACAGCCTTGTTGGCAAACTCGTCCAAAATATCTTCATTTTGCAAAACGATCAGCGATCCGATCCGCTTTTCCGACATCCTGTAGACGGAATTGGCCAGCTGGTCGAGGAACTTATCGAATTCGGTCATCTCTTTATAGCGTTTGCCTTTCAAGCTCAATTTTGAGAGGGCGACCCTGAGCTCAGGCTGGAAGATGATCAAGATCGCAATGACGGCGACGTTACCGATCAAGAGCATGATCTTATGGAGGATCGGCAAGTTGAGCCAAGAGGAGATGGCAAAGATCAGCAAGAACGCGAGCATCCCCAGCACCAGATCCATCGATCGGGTGTTCCAAAAAAAGGAAAGCAGGTAATTGAGCATCACCGTAATGATGATGATCTCAAAAAGAGGGGTAATGCTATGGAACAGGGCTCCCATGGACCTTCTCGATTCAGCGATTAAAAAACCATTATAACGCATTTCAGCGTCAAGGACAACGCCATTTTTTAGATCGATTAAACTCGACTTTACCTTTGCTCCTCCGGTTCGCGGCCAAGCTCGCTTCAGCTGTTCTGCTTTTCCCGGTTCGTGCCCAAGGGCACTTCACCCACTCCTCGCTGCGAAGGTCCACCGGACCTTCTTGCGTATCCGTGGCCACTTGTAACTGGTTTCAAAATCATCGATTTTTCCGGGCAAAGCAGTTTTGCAATTGCCTCTATTAAAAAAAATGATGTAGGATTTGCATGAACGGTTTGAATGCGGAGTTTTCATGGACGTTGTTTTGCTTTCCCGAATTCAATTTGCGCTGACGAGCGCATTCCATTATATCTATCCCCCTTTAAGCATTGGGATCGGACTGATGCTTGTGATCTTTGAGGGGATCTACATGAAGACAAAGAATCCTCTCTATAAGGAGATCACCAAGTTTTGGACCAAGGTCTTTGCCCTTACATTTGCTTTAGGTGTAGCAACAGGCGTTGTCCAATTGTTCGGCTTCGGGACCAACTGGGCCCGTTATTCACGCTATGTCGGCGACGTTTTCGGCAGCGCTTTAGGGGCTGAAGGGATATTTGCCTTCTTTTTAGAATCGGGCTTTCTTGGCCTCATGCTCTTCGGATGGGACCGATGCAGCGCCAAGCTCCACTACTTTTCGACCATTTGCGTCAGTTTAGGGGCCCATTTCAGCGCCGTTTGGATCGTTGTTGCCAACTCATGGATGCAGACGCCTGCCGGGTTTAAAATTGTTGGTGAAGGGGTCGATGCGAAAGCAGTCGTCACAGACTTTTGGCAGATGGTTTTCAATCCCTCTTCAGTTGACCGCCTTGTCCATGTCGTGCTGGGGTGCTGGCTTTCCGGAATTTTTCTCGTGATGAGCATCAGCGCTTACTACTTTCTAAAAAAGAAACATGCCGAGTTTTCTAGGGTGACGATGAAGCTTTCGCTGATAGCGGCTGCAGTTGTCCTTGTCCTGCAGCTCATCTCTGCAGATAGCACGGCCAAGGGCGTTGCCCGCAATCAGCCGGCAAAGCTTGCTGCGATGGAAGGAGTTTACAAGACCCAGGCGGAAGCTCCTTTGACCGTCATCGGTTGGGTCGATCAAGAAAATCAAACAGTCAAAGGCATTAGGATTCCCGGCCTGCTCAGTTTTTTAACCTATGGCGATGCCAAACGGCCCGTTGAAGGGTTGGAGCAGATCGACCAGAAAGATTGGCCTCCAGTGCAGACAGTGTTCCAAACTTACCATCTGATGATCTGGATGTGGGGTCTGATGGTCCTTGTGACCCTCGCGGGGATTTGGGCATACCGCAAAGGAACGCTTGCCAAGTCTAAAGCGATCCTATGGGCAATGATCGTCTCGGTCGGTTTTCCCCAAATTGCCAATCAGGTTGGTTGGATGACAGCTGAAATCGGCAGGCAGCCTTGGATCGTGCATGGCCTTTTGAGAACGCATGAAGGCGTTTCTTCCACGATTGTCGCGTCGCAGGTGTTCAAATCGATCATCATGTTCATCGTGATCTATCTTCTTTTACTCTTCCTTTTTCTTTATCTTCTGGACCATAAGATCAAGCAAGGCCCGGATGCTGTAGAAAAGACAAGGAATGAGAAACAACCCCTTTATCGCAATCCATTTAAATCGTCATCGGGAGGAAAACAATGAACGAGCTGACTTTGGCCCTCTTGTGGTATATCATTATCGGCCTTTGCGTGATTTTTTATGTCATCCTCGATGGATTCGACTTAGGCGTTGGGATCCTCCACTTTTTCACAAAAAAGGATGAGGACCGCCGGATTTTTCTTAATGCGATCGGCCCCTTTTGGGATGGAAACGAAGTGTGGCTTGTCATCGTCGGAGGAGCCCTATTTGCTGGGTTTCCCGACGTCTATGCAACGCTGTTTTCCGGCTTCTACGACCTATGCATGATCTTGCTGTGCGGGTTGATCTTCCGGGCTGTTGCCATCGAGTTCCGCAGCAAACAGGCCTCAAAGAGATGGCGGCAAATTTGGGACATGGTCTTTTGCATAGCCAGCTTTGTGATCAGCTTCGGAATCGGCCTTGCCTTTGGAAACCTTATCGAAGGCGTTCCATTGGATGAGCACAAGAATTTTGTGGGCACCATGCAGGTCTTTTTCCGTCCTTACCCTTGCCTGGTCGGGCTGTTCACTTGTTCTCTTCTTGCCATGCACGGCGCGATCTTTTTAGCGATGAAGACAGAAGGAAAGCTGCATGAGAGGCTCCGCCGCTGGGTCAAAAAGAGCGTCCTCGTCTTTCTTGCCTTGTACGTTGTAACAACGGTTGTGACCTGCTGGGTGCAGCCTCATATGGTCGACCGGATGCTACAGCAGCCATGGTGGTTCTTGTTTGCCGTTGCAGCCGTATTAGCAATCCTGAACGTGCCAAGAGAGTTCTCCCATGGCAGAGATTTTATGGCGTTCCTCTTTTCTTGTCTCGGGATTGTGTTCCTCTTTTGCCTTTACGGCATCGGGATGTTCCCGATCCTCGTCAGGTCAACGATCGATCCCGTTAACCATAGTTTGACCTACATGAATGCGGCATCCTCGCCGCTCACACTGAAAGTGCTCTTGATCATCGTCGCTATCGGCGTGCCCCTTGTGCTAGCCTACGGGACCATGATCTACCGCATCTTCAGAGGGAAGGTCAAGCTCGGACCCACTAGCTATTAGATTTTTTTGGTTCCTTCCCACATTGCTGTGAAGGAACCAAGAACGCGCAAAAAACAAACAGTTCTCATTAAAAGAAAGACTCCAAGGAAATTGTAGCGC
Source organism: Verrucomicrobiota bacterium (assembly GCA_018240225.1). Classification (GTDB taxonomy): domain Bacteria; phylum Chlamydiota; class Chlamydiia; order Chlamydiales; family Rhabdochlamydiaceae; genus Acherontichlamydia; species Acherontichlamydia pituitae. The sequence continues at coordinate 1,474 of JAFEGF010000009.1, read as the reverse complement.
TTGCTTTCAAAGAGTGTTTACCGAAAGAACCGAAAAATCGACAGAAACTGAATTAACAACAGGTCTTAGGACTGGTTTTTGAGGCGATCCAAATGGAGCTGGGTGGGATAGTCTTCAGGAAATTTCTGCGCAATCGCTGAGAACAGCTCATACGCCTTCTTGAGGTCATTGGCCTCTTCAGCCTCATAAGCTTCACGGAACAGTTTGCAGAGGAGGATCTCTTCTTCAGTAGGCTCGATCTCTTTATCCGAGCCCAATTTTCCGACGAGCTCATATATTTTAATCTTCTGGACCTTGCCCTTGACCAAGATGATATCAAGAGGGCGAATGATGAATTGGTTATCAAGATATTCGTAGACATGTTCGCTGATCAGGATAGAGGTATGGTAGGTCTTGTCGACGATCTGAAGGCGGGAGGTAATGTTCACAGCATCGCCGATCGCAGTGTAGTTCATCATCTCTTGGGTACCGATATTGCCAACGATTGCAACCCCGGTATTAATTCCAAATCGGGTAACGAACTCGGGAAGTCCTTCGTTTTTTCGCTTGCGATTTAAGTTTGCGACCATTGTTTTGCAGAGCAGGGCGGCTGTGCACGCTTTAGCTGCATGGTTTGAGATAGGGAGGGGAGCTCCCCAAAAGGCCATGATCCCGTCGCCCAAAAATTTATCGATGGTTCCCTGTTCTTTCAAGATGATCTTCGACATTTTATCGAAGTACTCGGAAAGAAGCTGCGATAGGAGATCGATGGAAAGAGATTCCGCTATATCGGAAAACCCAGAGATATCGGAGAAGAAAATCGTCAGCTCCCTTTTTTCTCCACCTAGAAGGATTTCTTCTTTTTTCTGGAACAGGTCGAGAACGATCTCCTTGGGAATGTACTTGGCAAACGAATGAACTGCGCGCCTTAAGGCTTCGATGGCATTTCCGATCAAGAGGATCTCTGTAATATTCGATCTGATATGCAGATTGCTCTGGAGCTCCAGCCTGCTGATCTTGTCTACTTCCTTGCTCAAAACGGCCATTGGAGTAGAGATTCTTTGGGCGTATTTGACAATGATAAAGCTGGTGACGATCAGGATGCAGATTGTGATAAGCAGCAGCTGTTCCTGTGACAAAATCGTCTTTCCTAAAAAGTCTTTGAAGGGGGCTACAATGACAACCCTCCAATCTTCAAGGAATGTTGGAGGAAGCTTGGAAACGTATGTCAGGTACTTCACATGATCGTGGGTAATGATAAAACGCTCTTCATCTTGGTTTTGGGTCAGGTACAGCTGATAAGCATCCGATATGATCGCTGCAAGCTCTTCCTGATACTTTGAGTCGCCTGGAAGCTTCATAGGGGCAAGGATCTTGCCTTGGGTGTCGATAAGGAATGCTTTTCCCGTTTTCCCAATTTTCTGCTGATCGATAAAATCGGAGAAGAAGACAAAAGGATGGTCTGTTCCGACCACTCCTGAGATCTTGCCATCTG
>JAFEGF010000098.1 GCA_018240225.1 Verrucomicrobiota bacterium | reverse complement strand
ATGAATTTCATACCTCAGGCGGAACAATTAGACCATCTGAGCTTGAGCTTCAAGACTACTTATAATGCCTCTTAAGGGAAAAAATTCCCTTATCCTGGCTTAACGATAGTCTTCGTGCTCATTTGGCGCTGGTTTGCAAGTTCCTCGAGACTCATAGTAGTCCATTGCATTGTATCTTCCTGTCAGCGCCTGATTCCGTGGAACCCTGATCAAAGTAATGCCATCCAGATTGACATGCTTCTCATCTTTTAAAAATGCCAAACTATCCCAAAGCTGCTTTTTATTCGGTTTGTAGTGGCCGCTTTTATCAGTCACAGCAATGAGCTTTCCATTGGGATCTGTAATGACCTCGCCAGCTCCAATAACAGGTCTGCCTCCAAAAAAGCTTGTATGGTGAAATTTAAAATATTCATGATTTCCGGCATAGAGCTCATGGTCAGGGCCGATGACAAATATCGCGCGTCCGGTCCCCGCTTCGGTTTCAAAGAGTTCAGTATTAAGAGGCGTTCCTTGATAGTATAAGATCGTGTCTTCCCCTTCTTTGCGAAATTCTACCCGATGCTGGGCCCTTTCTTCGTTAGAGAGATATCTGACTTGGAAATCGCTGATATCCCGGGTGCCTTCTTTAGCCTCTAAGAGGTCTAAAGCTTGATCAGACCGGACCCAAGCGTCAAATTCTAAATCGGGCTCCTTTTGAACTGCCTGTCCATAGGCATCATTAAGCTGCCAATAGATTGCTTTGGACACATGAGAAGAATGAATGGTCTCGCACCAATAGTCATCATCTTGGACGCATCCGCTAATTCCCTGTTCTTGCATCTTCGAAAGACCGTTGCCAATTTGAGCGGCTTTGTGGACGCCTCGTTCGAGTTTTTGATGGAACGCTTCGGCTTTCTCATGAAATGGTCGGATCTCATTGCCAAATTTGAATTCTGCGGCAGGGCCATTGGGGTTGTTTGCTTCCGTAAATGTCTGGATATACGTGTGCAAAGCATCCATTGCTTTAGGTAAAAAGCCTTCAGGGATTTTGGTAAAAATCCAGCGAGTCCCACCGTTTGAGGAATGTTCGATCTCCAGTTTAACATTGTGATAATTGCCTGCCCTCATTTCAGCTAGGGCTTCGTTTGATGCATTGTATAAATTAACCATTTTTAAACCCGTATTATAAATTATCTATCAACCATCATTATATCCATAATGATTAAATAAATTATTAAGAACGAATTCAAAAACAACTAAATCACAACATTAATTCAACAATCTAAGAACAAGAGCTTTATGAACAAAATAAACACCGATTAATTAGGACGATTCGAAACAACTAACTATAAATGATTTAAGAACAGGAGATATACGAACGCGCATTGCCGGGGGGACAAAAAAGCCGTTTGGGGAATTCCCCAAACGGCTCTCTATTTTCTTCAGCGCTGATTCTTTTCAGGGCCGCATGCCTCGTTAAACCAAGACGTCGACGAATTGTAACTTCGGGTTCTGTTTGATGCAGTACTGTTTTTCCCATTGCGATGTGAACAGCAGCATTGGCCTTTGCTGGCGGTCGAGGACAAGAACAGAATTGGACGACTGTTCGAGTTCCTTGAGGTCGCCAATGACCCAGGCGCTGCAGCTATACTTAAGTGGAGTGAGGACAGTCTCAACTCCATATTCATCGCGTAAACGATATTGCATCACTTCAAACTGGAGCTGTCCGACAGCCGCAAAGATGAGGTCGGAGTCGCGCTCATATAACTTAAGGACTTGAATGGCTCCTTCATCGCTGAGTTGAAGGACGCCTTTATCAAAAGATTTGCGCTTTCCCACATCTTTAGGATACAGACGGGAAAAGATCTCCGGTTGGAACTGAGGCAAGGGTTTGTAGTTGAAACCGCCTGTGGTCGATAGAGTATCCCCGATCGCAAATAGAGAAGGGTTGATAACGCCGATAATATCGCCTGGATAGGCATCATCGAGCGTCGTCCTTTCGCCGGCAACCATTCCATGGGGACGGGAAAGACGGATCTCTCTTCCTGTGCGGTGGTTCTTGACAATCAGATCTCTTTCAAACCGCCCCGAACAGATCCTAATGAAGGCCATGCTATCCCGGTGGCGCCGGTCCATGTTGGCCTGAAGCTTGAAAATGTAACCGCTAAATGGCGTTGTAACGGGATCGATCTCCACTTCATTTCCATCGGGAAGCAAAGCAATGCGTGCATGAGGACAAGGTGCCAAGTTGATGAAGGCGTCGAAGAAAGGCTCAACCCCAAAATTTGTCAAGGCGGAGGCAAAGAAGACAGGAGTCACTTTTCCAGCGAGAAAATCATCAACTGTAAAAGGATTGCCGGCCATTTCAAGAAGCTCCAGCTCCTGGATCAGCTGGGTGTAATTTTCTGGGCTGATTTTATCTTTTGCTTCTTGGCTATCCAGTGGAAAACGGACAATATCAGCTTTTTGAGCACCGCCTGCCGACGTCTTTGTAAAAAAGACGCATTCCTTGGTGATGCGATCAACGACACCTTGGAACTGATTTCCCATGCCGATCGGCCAGTTCATTGCAAAGGAATGGATCTGCAGCACGTTTTCTACTTCATTCATTAAGTCTAGAGGCTCGCGTCCTGGCATATCCATCTTGTTCATGAACGTCAAGACAGGAATTTTCCTAAATCGGCAAACCTCGAAAAGTTTGCGCGTTTGTTTTTCGACCCCCTTGGAAGAGTCGATGACCATGATGGCGCAGTCTGCTGCGGTAAGGGTTCGGTAAGTGTCCTCGGAAAAATCTTCATGGCCAGGGGTATCGAGGACGTTTATGATGGTATCTTTGTAAGTGAACTGCATCGCAGAAGAAGTGATCGAGATCCCTCTTTCCTGCTCCATTGCCATCCAGTCTGAAGCGGCAGCTTTACGCCCCTTTCGCCCTTTAACCATTCCAGCGGTATGGATCATTCCTGAATAGAGCAGAAGTTTTTCAGTCAGAGTTGTTTTTCCAGCATCCGGATGGCTGATGATAGCAAATGTACGACGTTTAGAGACTGCTTCACGGATCATATCTAAGTTATTCATAATTTGTTTTTTTGTTCCGTTGAATCCTGATCAGGAATAAAAAGTCCGCTTGAGGATTCCCCAAGCGGACTTTTTTATTGCGCGCATTTTAAGGGCAATTAGTCGGCAAAAGAGAGTTCGAGAACGTCTTCTCCTTCGCGATCGACAACCTTTAAGACCCTCTCATGGTACTCGTCGAAACCGGTTCCTCCAGGGATCATGTGTCCCATGATCAAGTTCGATTTGAAATCGAGGAGGTAGTCGGTCTTGCCTTCGCATGCAGCGTCGGTCAGAACGCGTGTTGTTTCTTGGAACGATGCCGCTGAAACAAACGATTCTGTGCCAAGGGACGCTTTCGTAATCCCCAGGAGGACTGGCGCTGCTTGCGATGGGCGTCCGCCTTCTTCGATCGTCTTATGGTTGATGCGGTGGAAGTGCTTCTTGTCCACATCTTCGCCATAAAGGAAGGTCGTATCGCCTGGATCGGTGACGCGCACTTTCTGGAGCATCTGACGGACGATGATCTCAATGTGCTTGTCGTTAATATCTACCCCCTGCAGACGGTATACCTCTTGAACTTGGTTCACAAGGTACTTCTGCAGTTCGCGGACGCCGCAGATCTCGAGGATCTCTTGCGGAACGACAAGTCCGTCGGTGAGCTGTTGTCCCTTCACAACAGAGTCTCCCCTTTGGATGATCAAGTGTTTTGTCAGCGGGATGAGGTGTTCCTCTTCCATGCCCGACTCTTCATCGCGGACAACAACGATGCGCTTGTTCTTCTGCACGCCGCGGAAGTCGACGACACCGTCGATCTTGGCAATCTCGGCTGCGTCTTTAGGACGTCTTGCTTCGAAAAGCTCGGCAACGCGGGGAAGACCGCCGACGATATCCTTTGTCTTGATCGCGCCGCGTGGCAAACGAGCAAGGAGCATACCAGCGGAGACCTTTTGCCCTTCCTGCACCGAAATATAAGCTCCGGATGGGATCGCATAGGTACCGATCAGCTCGCTGCATTCCGCATCGGCGTAGATCACGATCTGCGGATGCAGTTCGCCGCGATGCTGCTTAACGATCAGCTCAGCTTGGCCAGTCTGCTTATTGACTTCGCGCTGCGTCGAGATCCCTTCAACGAGGTCTTCGTACTTGACGAAACCAGGGCGTTCGCAAATGATCGGAACGTTGTGCTGCTCCCAATGGCCGACCTTGGTCTTCTTCTTCACCTTCGATCCGTCGGCAAGCAATATGTTGGTTCCCAATTCGATCGTGAACGTTTGCAGCGGTTCGATCGACTTTGTGCTTAAGAGCTTTTTGTACTCTTCCAACGTTCTTCCTTCATCGCGGACGATGTGCAGAGACCCGTTCTTGTTAAGAGCAAGCCAGATCCCTTCTTCGTTCTGCACAGTGCGCAGGTCCATATAGACGAGGATTCCATCGTGCTCCGACATAAGCTCTGGGCTTAACGATGCAGACGCGATACCGCCCGTGTGGAACGTACGCATTGTCAGCTGCGTTCCAGGTTCACCGATCGACTGGGCGGCGATAACGCCGACCGCTTCGCCGGTTGCAACCGGGCTGCCGTTTGCGAGGTTGATGCCGTAGCACTTCGCACAAACGCCGCGGCGCGACTCGCAAGTCAGCGTTGAACGGATGCGGATGCTTTCAATACCGGCATCGTCGATCGCTTCCGCTTGAGGGAGCATCAGCAGCTCGCCTGCTCGGGCAAGGACCTTCGTGCTATCGCCGGGTTGGAACACATCGTCGCACGAGGTACGTCCGAAGATACGGTCCTTGATCGGCAGAAGCTCTTCCTGGCCTTGCTTGATCGCTGAAACTTCAATGCCATTGAGCGTTCCGCAATCTTCTTCTGTAATGATCACATCTTGGGCAACGTCGACAAGTCGGCGTGTCAAGTAACCAGAGTCAGCTGTTTTTAACGCTGTATCCGCAAGACCTTTGCGCGCACCGTGCGATGAAATAAAGTATTCCAAGACGCTTAGTCCTTCGCGGAAGTTCGCAGTGATAGGCGATTCGAGAATTTCTCCCGATGGTTTCGCCATCAAGCCGCGGAGAGCTCCCAGCTGCTTGACCTGAGACTTGTTACCGCGGGCGCCTGAGTCCATCATCAAGTAGAGAGGATTAAGCTCGCCGGTCTTATGCTCAGAGATAAGCTTGAACAGCTCTTCCGAGAGCATATCTGTCACTTCAGTCCAAATGCTGATCACCTTGGAATGGCGCTCGCCATCGGTGATGATACCGTCTTCGTACTGTTTTAAGACAACTTCGATCCGCTTGTAAGCGTTCTCGATCACCTTGACTTTGTTTTCAGGGACGCGGACGTCGCAAACACCCATTGAAAGGGCTGCTTTGGTCGCTTCGCTGAAGCCTAAGTTCTTTAGGTTGTCAAGGAAACGGACTGTCGCTTCAAGGCCCACTTTTTTGTAGGTCTCAAGAACGAGCTCGCTCATCTTCTTCTTGCGAAGAGCGTAGTTCTGGAAACCGAGCTCTTTCGGAACGATCATGTTGAACATGACGCGTCCTGGAGTTGTTTCAATGACGCCGCTCTCTAGCTTGAGCTTGATCTTCTCATGCAAGCGGACTCCGCGGCCGAGATCGTCGCGCCGTCCTTCTTTGCCTTTGTCCTCTTCCCAATTGTAGCTGCCGCCAGCGCTGAGCGCCATGAGCACTTCTTCTTTATTGTTGAAGATCTTGGTCTTTTTACCATGTTCTTCAGGGATGAAGAGAGGATCGTGCATCAAATAGTACAATCCTAAGATCATATCCTGGGAAGGTACAGCTGCAGGCTTTCCAGACGATGGCAGGAAGATATTGTCCGGAGCCATCATGAGGAGCTTGGCTTCTAGCTGCGCTTCGATCGACAGCGGTACGTGGACGGCCATTTGGTCGCCGTCAAAGTCCGCGTTGAACGCTGTACAGACGAGCGGATGGATCCTGATCGCTTTACCTTCGATCAGCACCGGCTCGAACGCTTGGATACCCAAACGGTGCAGCGTCGGAGCGCGGTTGAGCAGGACCGGGTGGCCTTTGATGATCTCTTCAAGAACGTCCCATACTTCGGGCGATTGCTTTTGGATCATCTTCTTAGCAGAGCGGATCGTGTAAACGTATCCGAGGTCTTTCAAACGTTTGACGATGAAAGGCTCGAAAAGCTCGAGGGCCATCTGCTTCGGAAGACCGCACTGGTTGAAGCGAAGCTCTGGACCGACAATAATGACAGAACGTCCTGAGTAGTCGACACGCTTACCAAGCAGGTTTTGACGGAATCGGCCTTGCTTGCCTTTGAGCATTTCGGAAAGCGCCTTCAACGGACGGTTTCCAGCTCCCATAACAGGATGGCCATGGCGGCCGTTGTCAAAGAGAGCATCGACAGCTTCTTGCAGCATCCTCTTCTCGTTGCGGACGATCACATCAGGCGTCTTAAGCTTGAGGATCGACTTCAATCGGTTGTTGCGGTTGATGACGCGGCGGTACAAATCGTTCAAGTCGGATGTCGCAAAGCGTCCGCCGTCCAAAGGCACCAATGGGCGCAAATCTGGCGGGATAACAGGAACGCATGACATCACCATCCAGTCTGGGCGGTTTGGCGACGATGTGAAACTTTCAACGATCTTAAGCCGTTTTGCGAGCTTCATTCGGGCTTGCATCGACTTAGTCTTACGGAGCTTGTCCTTTAAGTCGATGACAAGGGCGTTGAGATCTTCTTTTTCCAAGATATCACGGATCGCTTCTCCCCCCATCCGCGCAACAAAGGCATCGGAACCCCATTTCTCTTGGGCTTCACGGTACTCTGTATCGGAGAGCAATTGCTTTCTTTCGAGAGTTGTGCGGCCTGGATCGACGACAACGTATTCTTCGTAATAAATAACCCGCTCAAGGTCGGCAGCCGACATCCCGAGGATGTTGCCGATCCGCGAAGGCATCGTTTTGAAGAACCAGATGTGGACGACAGGAACTGCCAGCTCAATGTGCGCCATCCGTTCACGGCGCACTTTCGACAAGGTAACTTCGACGCCGCAACGGTCGCAAACAATCCCTTTGTGCTTGATCTTCTTGTACTTGCCGCATGCGCATTCCCAGTCTCTAGTTGGACCGAAAATCTTTTCACAAAACAAGCCTCCTTTTTCAGGCTTGAACGTGCGGTAGTTAATCGTCTCGGGCTTTTTGATTTCCCCTCGCGACCATTCATTGCGGATCACATCGTCCGATGCGATCTTGATGGTCAGCTTATCAAATTGGGAATCCTTAAACTCTTCTTGTGCCATTGAGTAACTCCAATTACGGTCAAATTATTCTTCGGATGCGCGTTCTGTGCGCACATCAAGGCAAAGGCCTTGCATTTCCTTCACAAGTACGTTGAAGGATTCAGGGGTGCCGGCAGTCAGCACATTGTCCCCTTTCACAATCGATTCATAGATACGGGTACGTCCTGCAACGTCGTCCGACTTCACAGTCAGCATCTCTTGCAGAAGGTGGGCTGAGCCATAGGCCATCAGCGCCCATACCTCCATCTCCCCGAACCGCTGACCGCCCATTTGGGCTTTACCGCCGAGCGGCTGCTGGGTGACGAGAGAATAAGGTCCGATCGAACGGGCGTGGATCTTGTCAGCGACCAAGTGGCTGAGCTTCAAGATATAGATGTATCCGACGACGACGCGGTTCTCAAACCTTTCGCCGGTGCGTCCATCATACAGATAGCTCTTGCCGTCGGTTGGAAGATTCAGCTCGCGCATCATTTCCCAAATGCGGGACTCTGGGAACCCTTCGAATACCGGGCTCTTGACATAGATGCCCGCTTTACGCGCAGCATAGCCAAGGTGGGTTTCCAAGAGCTGTCCCATGTTCATACGAGAAGGTACGCCGAGCGGGTTGAGGATGATCTCAACCGTTTCGCCATTGGACAAGTAAGGCATGTCCTGTTCTGGCACGATGCGGGAAACGACCCCTTTGTTACCGTGGCGGCCCGCCATTTTATCGCCGACTTGCAGCTTGCGCTTAGAAGCGATGTAGACTTTGACTTGGCGGATGATGCCCGGATCAAGTTCGATATCTCCCTTACGGGTAAACTCGACGTCAGTCTTATGCTGCGTCTGCAATGTTTCCATTGCAATGTTGTACTCGCGCATCAGGCCTTTGAGGGCTTCAAACATCTCATTGTCGCTCATAATGAGATCTTCAGCTTTCTCGTTCTCAAGGGTCTCGAGCATATCCTGATTGATCGTCTCGCCTTCCTTGATAATGATATCTCCGCTCTTGCGATGCAGGATCGATCCAGGAGCTGGCTCACCCATCATCAACGCACCGATCTTCTCATGGAACTCGATCATGAGTTCCGCTTCTTTTGTTTTGAAGTCCTGGTGGATGTCTTTAATGCGGGAAGCTTCTTCTACGAGCTCATCATCAGTCTTAGAAAGACGGTCGCGTCGTGAAAAGACTTTGACGTCCATGACGACCCCTTCCGTTCCAGGAGGGACGGTCAAGGATGCATCTTTTACATCGGCTGCCTTTTCTCCGAAGATCGCGCGCAGAAGCCTTTCTTCTGGGGCAAGTTCCGTTTCCGATTTCGGCGTGATCTTACCAACAAGGATATCCCCTGGCTTTACTTCAGCGCCGATCCGGATAATCCCGTCTTCGCCTAAATTGGCAAGCGCCTCTTCAGAGACGTTCGGGATATCGCGGGTGATCTCTTCTTTACCGAGCTTTGTATCCCGGGCAGTCAATTCAAACTCTTCCAAATAGATCGACGTATAGTAGTCATCTTTCAAGAGCTTTTCAGAGATGATGATCGCGTCTTCGTAGTTGTATCCGCACCAGGGCATGAATGCCGCTAAGACGTTCTTACCCAGCGCGACTTCCCCTTTATCGGTCGCAGGACCATCTGCGATCACATCGCCAGCCTTCACCTT
>JAFEGF010000097.1 GCA_018240225.1 Verrucomicrobiota bacterium | reverse complement strand
CGAACAATGAGCACACCTGCAGAAGCCAAAACGATTTGGAACAGGCTAAGCGTCGTCGACCGGAAATTTCATTTCTTATCGAACGATACCCGAATAACCCTTTCCCTTCTTCAATGCAACGTAGAGGTCCCGACAAGAATTCTGCTCCGCTGCATTCCGATAAAAGGCTCTCAACCCATTATCGAAGAAGCTTGGAGGGCAAAACACGAAAGGATGCTCTGCCTATTTTGGAACTCGAAATGCAACAGCTTCTATGCGCTCTGGGCTGCAACCTTGCCCCGTGATGTCCGAAACATGGTCACCTCTGTCGATATGACCGTTTCCCGCAAACCATTTGGGAGGCAGACATTCGAAGACTTTGCCAGGGTCGTCATACACATGCCGCACCTTGAAAAGCTCATCTTGCGCCGCTGTGCATTTGTGGATGACCGCTGCTTAGAATGGATTGCCATCAAAGCTCCCAGTCTCAAAATTCTCGACTTGCATACTTGCGCCTTAATTTCAAATCGAGGAATCATCTCATTAATGTACCATTGCCAATATTTGGAAGAGCTTAATCTATCTGGCTGTAGGCAGATCGGAGCAGATGGGTTTTCTGCGATCGGACTATACGGAAAAAAAATCTGCAAACTGTATTTAAACGAAACAAAGCTTTGCTTTGATAAATTGCAACAAGTCCTAGAACCTCGTGGACACCAACTCGAACTGCTCTCTCTTTCTCAATGCGCCTACTTGGCCACCGATTCACTGGGATTGGTCGCAAGGCACTGCACAAATCTTAAAACCTTGTTTTTAGATGGCTGCCTCAGGGTCAATGAGAGAGGGCTGGTCGCTCTTTCAAAAGGATGTGACCAACTCGAGTCGATCCACTTATCTCTCTGTCTGGGCATCACCTACCGCGGGCTGCATGCCTTTCTCTTAAGCAAGCCTCATTTGCAAAGCTTGTTGATCCATTATTGCCATCTAACATACAAAGAGCATCGCTTACTGCAAGAAGAATTTCCTCGAGTGAACATCAATTGGCATCCCTTTATTCTTTCCCACTCCCGTTCTACTGCCTCTTCTTCATCTGACTCTAGCGATTAAGCACAGAGCAAATCTCAGAAAAAATAAAAAAATGTTGAGATGAATAGGATAGAAGATCAAATAAGAGGAAGTTTTGTTTTTTATCTTGTCCATCTTAGGGACTGTCGTTAATTCCGGTTTCATCGAGTTTTTAGAAAATAAACTCAGCATGCTCGTAACAAAGAAATACATTTCATCCCTACTCTAAAGCACTGAATTTTTCATGCTTCAACAGATAAACTTTTGTTTTGCTATTAATGCATAGATACATTACCTATGAAGAAAAGCTTATACTGAAATAACAAAACTTCCACTCGAAAATTATACAAGGAAAATTATCATGAACTTTTTCCACTTAGCAGCAAAAAGCGGCTATGTTTTCAGTTCTATATTAGGATTTTCTTCTGTTTTGCTTCAGGCTAATTTAATCAATGAATTCTATGATAACGAGAGTTATGACGATGATAGCTATGTCTCCGATATGTTTGATGACAATTATCTGATCGTCGATTCTTCCACTGAAAATGATCAACCACGCTCCCAAAAGCAGATAAAACCCCTTCCCTATCGTCCATTAATCGACAAAGCTTCATTTTATACCCAGGCAGAATTTCTTTATTGGAAGGTCCAAGAAGGTGAATTAAACTATACAGTGATCGGCGAGCCATCTCAATTGCCGCCCGGGCAAGGAAATTCCGGAGCTGTTGGCACATACAAAAATGCCACTTTTGAAACACATCCTGGTGTGCGCATAGGAGCCGGATACCGCTTCAAGCCAGAATATTGGGAAGTTGAAGGAGGCTATACCTATTTCTTCAGCCAAGGCTCCCAATCGGAAAAAGCGCCGAGTAATCCGAACAAATTGCTCAATGGCACTTTCCATGAAGAAACAGGCTCTTCGATCTTTATAAAAGCAACAAGTCATATTTCATTTACTTATCAAACGGCTGATCTTTTGATTGCAAGAAGATTTCTATTAACACCATCTTTGTTAACACGCTTTAAAATGGGTTTCACCGGCGCATGGATCAACCAACATTGGAAATTCACCTATATAGGCACTGGATTCAGTCATTTTCATCTCAACTGGCATTTTCATGGCGGTGGATTTAAATTCGGCGCAGATACCGAATGGTTGATTTGGAAAGGTATTGGGCTTGAATTTAAAGTAGCTGGAGCAGTCCTTTATGGCGAATTTAAGAGCCATCAAAAACAAATTTCAGAAACTCCTTCCTTCCCTCCAGCCATTCCATTTGATGTTAAAAATCATGACAATAGGCTCGTAACAACCTTTCAAGTTCTTGCAGGCCCTACCTGGGGTAAGCAATTTCATCATTGGGGCATTAAGATGTTTGCTGGATATGAACTTAATAATTGGTACAACTTACAAGAAGTTTACCGTTCATTTTTTGGCGAACCGACTTCTGGAAAAGACAGCCGAAATGTTCATGCAAATATCGGACTGCAAGGCCTTACAGTCAATTTAAACGTCAATTTTTAGAACACAATTGACTAGAACATTCCTCGAATTTGAATCTTAAATCAACGAAACCTGAATTGACGACGGACTCTAGTAAACCTTCGCAGGACTATTACGCATATTTAAAAAAATTTTATATAGAATTATATACTTTCAATTCATTATGAGGAAATCAAGAACACTGAGGAAATTGCAAAACGACTTTGCTCGGAAAAATTGATAATTTTGCTGAACGAATGAGTTTTGTAACTGCCTCCCATATAATTACAGTTCAGCATGCGGAAATTTTTGCTACCAGGTCTTGCCGTCTTAGGAGCATGCATTGCATTGGTTGTTGTCTTTTGGACGCAGCGGAAAATGCCCGTGCCCCCTATTTTGTACCAACCGGCCAAATCACCCTACAAGCATGCTATTGCAGGGGCTGGCGTCATTGAAGCTTCCTCGCAAAATATCTCGATTGGCTCCCCTTTCAGCGAGATCGTTACTAAAATTTACGTCACGGAAGGCGACCGCGTCAAAATCGGAGACCTCCTATTTGAACTGGATTTGCGCCTCTTCGAGTCGCAGCTTCTTGCAGCCCAATCTGAGCTCGATGCAGCCATCGTTAGCTTGGAAAACCAGAGGGTTCAATTCTCCTTTTATGAAAGATTGACCGACAAGCGCGCCGTCAGCGAACAAGATTATGAGAAAGCGCTCTATGCCCTCCTTGAAGCGGAAGAGGAGGCCAGGGTCGCCGAAGCAAAAGTTTTAGAAGTGGAGACCAATATCCACCGTTCCATAATCCGCTCTCCAGTTGATGGCGAGATCTTACAGGTCAATGTCCACATCGGCGAGATCGCTCCTGTCGTTCCCTTCGTATCGCAACAAGCGACTTTGATCTTGCTCGGCACTGTGCAGCCCATGCAAATCCGGATCAATATCGACGAAGAAGATGCTTGGCGGTTCCAAAAAGGATCTCGGGCCACAGCTTTTGTCCGAGGCAACAGCGCAATCCACTTTCCCCTGCAGTTCCTCCGTACGGAACCTTACATGGTTCCCAAACCCACATTCACTGGTGAAACATCGGAAAGGACAGATACCCGCGTACTTCAAGTCCTCTATAATTTCGATAAGGCAGACCTTCCTGTTTACGTCGGACAAATTTTGGACATTTATATCGAAGTGACTCCATGAAACGGCTCCTTCCTTTCGTCTTACTTTCTGGATGCATGGTGGGTCCCAAATACCACAAGCCGGAGATGGCCATGCCTGATCAGTTTCTCGAGTCTCCTGCAGAAAATGCGATCGCCCTTGATGACCACGATCTAATCGATTGGTGGAAGCAGCTTAATGATCCCTTTTTGGACCAGCTCATTGAAGAAACCTGCTATTCCAACTTTGACTTACGCATTACACTAGAGCAAGTGCTGCAAGCCCGTGCAGAATATCAAGCGGAAACAGCTAAATTATTTCCCGATATCAAGCTCGATGCCGCTGCTGTCCGCACACGCCAGAGTTTAAACATCTTCAATTCTCCCGCAGCCACAGCTGCAGCAGCTGGCGGCGACTTTTCGCCTGTCCAGAACTTCTTTCAGGTAGGCTTTGATGCGATCTGGGAGCTCGACTTTTTCGGCAAGCTCCGCCACTCTAAACGTGCAGCCCACTATACATGGCAATCGACGGAAGCGACCGCTCGCGACATCTTCATTACAGTTGTCAGCGAAGTGGCCAATAACTACATCGCGATCTGCAAAAACCAGCAGCTTGTCCGCCTTGCAGAAGAGAACATTGCCATTGATGAGGAGCAGCTTACTCTTGCCCTTTCCCGTTATGATGCAGGCCTTGCAGATGAAAGCGCCGTGCTTGACGCAAGGGCTTCGCTAGATGCCGATGAAGCTGCGCTCTACGAGCTCGAATCGACCCTCAAACAAGCGATCTACCGTTTGGCAGTCCTGCTCGGCAAAGAACCGGAATCCGTCGTTGCTAAATTTGAAAAGGAACGACCAATTCCAGTTGCCATGGGAAAAGTTCCCCCTGGACTCCCTTCCGAGCTGCTGAGGAGAAGACCCGATATCCGCAGCGCTGAAAGGCAAATAGCCGCCGCAACAGAACAGATCGGCGTTGCAGTTGCCGACCTTTTCCCCCGTGTCTATTTGACTGCGACCAACCTGTTCGCTGCAAATCCGTCTGGCTCCAACTACGGCTACGGGAGCAGCAAACTCCACAAACTGTTCAAGCCAAAAAGCCTCACATGGAGCATAGGACCTGGTTTTTCCTTGCCATTTCTTGATTTTGGAAGGCGTAGTTCCGTCGTCAGAGCCCAGAAAGCAATCCAGCGCCAGACCATTATCGCCTACGAAAAGACCGTCATCACAGCTCTCGAAGAAGTCGAATCGGCACTTGTCGGTTATGCAAAACAAGAAGAGCGCCTTGCCTCCCTGCTCGATCAAACGGAAGCGGTCAAACGCGCATATGAATTAGCGCTTGCCCGCTATGAGGCAGGCCTTACCGATTACCAGCAATTCCTCCTCTCCTGGAAGACATTGATCGGATCAGAAAAGGCATTGGCAGAGAACGAACAAGCGCTTACAAGCCAGTTCATTGCGATCTACAAAGCATTAGGAGGTGATTGGGAATGCTCCAATTTGCCATAAAAATGCTCGTTGGCGATCGGGCCAAGTACATCGGCATCATCATCGGATTAAGCTTTGCCTCGTTCATCATCTCCCAGCAAGGCTCTATCCTTTTGGGGATCATGAAAAGGACCTATGGATTCATCCTCGACACCTCGCAGCCCAACATTTGGGTGATGGATCCCTCCGTTCAGTTCATCGACGATATCAAACCGATGAAAGAGACCGATCTCTTCCGTGTCCGCAGCGTAGAAGGTGTAGAATGGGCAGAACCCCTCTTCAAAGGACTGATCAAAGCAAGGCTTGCCAATGGAACCTTCCAAACATGCGTCCTGATCGGGATCGATAATGCAACGCTGATCGGCGGCCCTCCCGAAATGGTGGCAGGAAAGTTGGAAGACCTACGCTTTCCCGATGCAGTGATTGTCGATAGGAACGGGGCCAATACCAAGCTTGCATCTCCGCCTTTAAAAGGGACCGGAGAAAAAATCCCCATGCAGATCGGCGATGTCATGGAACTCAATTACCACAGAGCTTACGTCGCTGGGATCTGCTCCGTTTCAAGGACATTTCAATCACAGCCGGTCATCTACACAACCTACGACCGTGCAACCCAATTTATTCCGAGAGAAAGAAAACTGCTTTCTTTTGTGATTGCTAAAGCATCTCCCGGCCTCGATCCCCATGAAGTCTGCAACAGGATACGCGCACAGACAGGACTGAAGGCATACACACCCTATGGGATTTGCCGGCTGACCGTCGAATACTATATGAGGAACACAGGCGTCTTAATTAACTTCGGCGTGGCGATCATCTTAGGATTTATTATCGGTATCGCCATTGCCGGACAAACTTTCTACAACTTTACCTTAGACAATCTTCGCTATTTTGGAACCTTGAAAGCAATGGGTGCGGAGAACTCGCTGCTCACCAAGATGATCCTTCTTCAAGCGCTTTTTTTAGGGACCATCGGATGGGGGATCGGAATAGGCGGGGCTGCAATTTTCGGCTACTTGTCAAAAGGAACCGAACTTTCCTTCAGCATGCCATTTAAGCTCTACTGCCTTAGCTTGGCTTCGATGCTGAGCATCTGCCTTTTGGCAGCCTACTTCAGCATCCGCCGCGTGAAAAAAACCGATCCAGCCATCGTATTTAAGAGTTAAAATATGACAATCGTCAAATGCACCAATATCTGCAAACACTTCGGCATTGGAGATGCACGCGTCGAAGCGCTGCGCGGAGTCGACCTTGAGATCCAAGCAGGAGAGATCCGGTTGCTCATGGGACCATCGGGCTCCGGAAAAACAACGCTCATTTCGATCATTGCAGGAATATTGACGCAAGACGAAGGAGAATGTCTGATTGAGGAAACCAACCTCAACCAACTCACCAATGACACTAAAACACGCTATCGAGGCAAGCAGATCGGGTTTGTTTTCCAAGCCTTCAATCTTCTTCCCACGTTGACCATCGAAGAGAATGTGTCCATTCCCCTCCTACTGAACCATGAAGAAAAGGAAAAAGCCCTTGAAATGGCCCGCTCGCTGCTGATCGAGCTAGGACTGCAGGACAAAATCGGGTCCTATCCCGTCCAACTCTCCGGAGGCCAGCAACAGCGCGTTGCCATTGCAAGAGCTGTGGTCCATAGCCCTAAGCTCATCGTGTGCGATGAACCGACAAGCTATCTTGACGCTGAGAACGGCATCAAGATCATGACGCTGCTCCATGACCTGATCAAGAGGACCCATTCGACGCTGATCGTGGTGACCCACGATACGAGGATCACCCACTTTGCCGACAAGATCGACCATCTCGAGGATGGCAGGATCGTCAAGACCCACCATAACCATCATTAGACCTCTCTCGAAATTTCATTTATCTATTAAAAAAATTTTACGGCTTTCATTTATCGGTTCAAGGAATTGCTTATTCGTTCACTCCTTACATTCTTCTATTAAAAAAATAATAAACAAAACAAAATTTATTACCTTTAATTTAACAAACAAAACGAATATGATTGCTCAAATTCATTTTAAAATGAGGATTTTTATGGCATTGCAAGTTCCTACATTTTTAGATAACTTACTGGGCTACTACCGCCCCGCCCCCGTTGCAGCGCAGACCGGTGCTCCTGCAGCCCAAGGCAATTGGATCCCTGGAGGATTGGGTCATGTGAGCGCGCCAATTGTATTAGGCAGCGGCGGCGGCCATTCAGGACATCACGTCCAAGTCATCGCCTCCAATCCGGAGACCATTCAGGAAATCAGACGCAATGAAAGGGAAGACAGGGAAAATTCCCAAGGAACGTTGGCAGCGATCATCGGCGGGATTTGCACAATCGTTCTGGCAGGCGCTGCCGCATTTGTCGGACGGAACTTTTTGAACAGCAACAAAGAATTGAACGATGTCATCGCATTCCGCGATGAGCAATTGCCCCAGCTCGACGCCAGAGTCCAAGAAACACTGCGGCCAATTGTTAACAAACATGTGGAAAATCTGGAGTCGAAGGCATTTTGGTCTAAGACATTTGTCGTCTTGACTGTCGGAGCTCTCGTGTGCGCAGCCGCTGCATTTGCAGGCGGCATGCTGACCCTTCCATGGCTCATCACAGCAGCTGTAGTCGGCGGGGTCTTTACTGCGGCAAGCGGCGCCTTTGCAGGTGTCTGGTATATGACGGAAGATCATTCCCTATCGCCGCAAATGCTACAGCAAATCGAACAGCTCCGCACCCAATACCTCTAATCTCTCAAACCCCTTACCAGGAAAACCTGGGAAGGGGCTTTTTATAATCTAATCGCCAATCCCGCAAGCTGCAATCTCTATGAGCAATTCATTGGAAGCGCTCTCAGCAAGTATTCTAAGCTCTCCTTTAACCTCTTCTGAAATAGCTCCAGGAAACCTCTGCAGATATAAAAGAGCGATCCATGCCCTCCCCTCGTTCTGCCCATCCTTTTTGAGCCATTCGATCGGAGTAAAGAACTCGAAAAGCCCGACAGCATCCAAACCTTCGATCAGTGCGCCCTGCTCTCTCCTCAATGCTTCGAGGGCCATTTTTCTCTCAGCAGGATCGGAGATCTTCTGAATCTCATCAAAAGCCTTTGCATTAAGCATCGTTGCGGCAATCGTCCCTTTTCTGACAGAAATACCCTTTAATTGCGTCTCATTTTGACTTTCGGATAGAACATCGGCTGGGCTTACAGCAAAAGCTGACGCTGCCGCTCCTGCTGCAGCAAACAATGCATTGATGAATATTCGATTTTTCATATCCTTACTCCTTTTGCTACTTGTTTCCTAAAAAACATCAGCATAGCAAAAACTGAATGAACGTTCAATTAATTTCGGTTTTCTTATGGGAAAAATCCACCGCACGGAAGCAAAAATATTAGCTGCGTCGAGAGCCCTTTTTGTCAAAAATGGGTTTTCTGCAACATCGATCAGCGAGATCTCGAAAAAAGCAAAGATCAACCAAAGCCTGATCTACCACCACTTTGGCGATAAAGAAGCGCTCTGGAAGGCTGTTAAAAAAGAGATCCTGCTCGAGCAGACTGCATCGGAAGAACTCCGACTGGACGCTGCAAAAGGGCTAAAACATTTTCTGAAACAAGCGATCCAAAACCGCTACGACTTCTACAGGTCGAATCCAGACATCCTCAGAATGATGGCTTGGCAGCGGCTCGAGTGCAAACGCGACCTGCTAGCAGGCGGAACGCACGCGTCGCCCAACCTTTGGATCGAACCGATCCGAGCATTGCAGAAACAAAAAGAGATCGACCCTGCGCTTGATCCTCAGATGATCATCGTGTTCTTAGTCAGTCTTGTCGAAGGAGCATTAACGCAGAATTACGGATGGGAAAAGTCGGCGCCGTTTGATCCGGACGCCTACATTCTTAAAACAATG
>JAFEGF010000096.1 GCA_018240225.1 Verrucomicrobiota bacterium | reverse complement strand
CATCGAATCCTTAAGAGATTCAGCCTCATGCTGGATTTGAGAGACTTTCCGAGCGACAAGGGCATCTTCGATCCGCCCATAGATATGGATAATCTCATCCTCTAAACTTCCAAAATAGTCCTGTTGAGACTGTCCAAAGATGTTTTGCGCCTTGTCCTTCATGTCCCTTAAGGCCGTGCAGGTGCGGTCCAGGTCCCGGGTCAATTTAGTGACCTGTCGGGTAGACTGGATCGTATCTAACTGGCCTTTAATGGATTGCAGTTGGGATTGCAACCCTTGAGATCCACGAACAAAATTAAGACTAATTTTAATAGATCCCATGTAACTTATTCTTCTTTATTATATGTATTAGAATTATAAGGGTAATATTCCACCCTACTTTAATTCTATTCCCTCTACATATAACATTCAATTAGCAATCTTTTTTTTAACCGAAGAACAGCGATAAAAATAAAAAAAAAGCTATGCCTTTTTCAAGACATAGCCTTTTTCAGGATCAGTTGTAAATTAAAATAATTTATTAACAGCCCCAGATTGCGCGCAATTCCTCATCGAGCTTGGCAACGGCTGCCAGCTTGAGTGCTTGAGGAACATTGCATTCCTCTTCGTTTCTCAAAGCCGCTTTGCCGAAATCGCTCCAATTGCTGCGAGCCGAGTCTTGGAATCCAGCTTCGACATGCCCATTGTAGAGGAAGCCGCGGATCCTGTGCTCGAGATTTGGATGAGCGTAGTAGTCGGAGAAGCTGTTATTGAGACGGATCTCGCTCAGCTGGTCCAATTGAGTGCGGAGGCTATCCGTATCATTGGCACGGATCGCTTCTTGTATACCGCTTAAGAGGACTTTGACAAGTGCTCGGTTGATCACTTCAGTCCGCTCTTCTTGCGTCGCATTGGCTTGAGACTTGCTTGGAGGAAGATCTCCGAAGAAAGCGACTCTGCCATAGTCGTCATGTTCGACATATTTTTCCATGTGAAGATGGAACCAGAACTGCAATGCATAGATCGCATGCGCAGAAGATTGATCTGTATCTTCGATAAGGGAAGCCATGAGCTGAAGGTTGCCCATGTCGTTTTCAAGGTTCAGCGTATGCATCTGGTTGAAAAATCCTGCTGCAGCAATCTTCTTTTCTAAGGTCTCGCGGGAATATGGCGTAGCAGATACATCAGAAATTTCAGACATGCGAAGTGCTTGCGCTAGCATCTCATCAAATTCTTCATCATTTCCTGTTGTCTTAGGCTGTTCTATTGAAACAGCTACGTCAGATGGATTGATCGACATAGTAAATGCGCTAAGAAGCTCTTCCAATGTTTCTGCAAGGCTTTCTTGCGGAGCTGCAGTTGGGAACACGGCGTCAACCGCTTGTCTGCAATGTTCAACAGTTGCGAAGTCGGTTATTGCTCCGCCACCGCTATTGATCTGTCCCATTCCTCCCGGTGGTATTGAACGCCCAGGCAAACGGAGCTCATTGATCTTTTCATATAATCTTCCGCGCAGATCACTATCAACTTGAGGAAGCAGGGCTTTCAGAGCATTTTTATCATTAGTGTCTAGAGCAGATAGGATCTGTCCTTTCAGGTTGGAACCGGAGCTGGCCAGCTCTTCTGACTCTTTTTGTTCTGCAATGATCTCTTGAAGGATTGAATGTACAGATCCTGTAAGTTCAGCAATCGATGTGCCGTTCTTTTCAGAAACGTAATTGCGGTTTAAAGCAAATTTTGTCAAAGAGCCCATTAAAGGAAGCAGGCTGTGGAAATCATGTTCGGCGTCTCCATTGAGTCCACCTTTGATCGTAGCAAACTGCTCGCTAAAGTATTGGACGTGGACAAGTTCGAGGTCTTTCATGAACCCTTGCAGTTGTTCAATCTCATGAGGTGCTGCATTCTCAGCTAAAACTGCAATACGATCTTTCAAAGTTTTCTCGATTTCTGTAGCCGCATCATGTTTAGTAAAGCTTGGAGAAACCCTTCGGAAAACTTCATCAGAAGTTTGCATCAATCCTCTTAAAGAGTCGCTAAATGCAATTTCATCAACAATACCCATTAAAGAAGCTCGTGTTCCTTGGAGTCTTTGCAAGGTGTCGCCGATAGAGAATAAATTGGTTTGGAACTGGAGCAGCGCTTCTTGTCCTAGGTCGGTGATCTGAGAGGCCAGAGCTGTCATTGTTTCATACGAACCTTGCGCTCTATCGATTTGATCTAATTGCTGGAGCTGAGCTCGTTCATCGATAACTTGACCAGGTACTCTGGCGTTCATGCTGCTTTCGAGCTGAGCTAAGCTTCTTGCTAGTTCAGCAGCTTGGTTAGCAACTTCCTGAGAAAAATTGATTTGATGTGCCATGGATTATATTCTCCATTTTTGTTGGTATTGTTGTCTAATTTGACGGATAACTTCTAACTTAATTGCTTGAGGAACTTGATGCGGAGGGGCCTCATCGCGGAAACCGCGGCGGCCAAAGTCTCCTTGGAATGCAGGATCGTGGGCAGAGACTAGGCTTTGATCGGCTTCCCGCGCTAGATTGTAGCGCTGGTAGAGTGCGGCGAACAGGCTATGCGAGGCCCTGCTAAAGCTTTCAATCCGGTCCCGCTCATGAAGTTCGAACCGGTCCAGGATATCGAGATAGCGTCGGACACTTTCTATGTCGTTGTCCCTAATCGCATTTTCTATTCCTTCCAAGCCGACTTCGACAAGCGTGCGCTGGATGGCCCTTGCCCGTTCAACAGGCTCTGAGCCGACTCCGCCGAAGTTTAAAAAGGCAAGCCGTCCATAGTCGTCAACATCGCTTGGGATCTTCTCCGGCGTTTCGTTGGCATGGATGAAGTAGGTGTGGAAGAAGAGGCGGTCGGAGACATTCCACGGGGTATCGGAACTCATCCTAAACACGGCTTTCAGCTCGGAGGATTGCAATTGGGCGACCAAGGTCAACATTTGAAGATCTGCGTCATCATCGGCCCTGATCTGGAGGAGGCCAATCTGTTCAAGCATCTGAGTCAGCGATCTTGACGCTTGGTAAATAGGGGAATTGACAGCAGAGGCTGGATGCGAGGAAGAGATAATAACTTGGTGAAGCTGAGCGATCTCTGGCGCTGCTGCGGCAGGTTGTACAATTTCAGTTGTTAGAGGAAGTGGCGCAGGATCTTTTAATACGACAGGATAGAGGTTCATCATATTGTAATGCTCGCCCATGTCTTCAACGAAAGGATAACGGCGGGCCAAGTATGCAGCTGCATCTTCAGCGCGGTCAAATTCGACCAGGTAGGCGTGGGGATTGTTGTCATTGAGTTCGCGGCTGCCGTGCGAGTCGCAATGGACGAATAGGTCTTGGCCGAGATGGTCAGGGTGGGGGAGGATGATCAGGGATCCCGATTCGCCATGGGAAGTGATGATGCATCCGATCGATTCCTTCCCTTGCGCAGCCTTTAGATCGAGCAGAGATTGGACCGTTTCTTCAAAGACCGCTTCATTGTCTTGCCTTAAGACTTTAGGGTAAAACCCAAACCCGCCGAACTCGGCAGGCAGGACGATTTGCAGTTCGGGAAATCTGCCATCGGCGATATCTGCAAACGTAACGTGTTCTCCCTCCAAGAGAGGATTTTGCCTCTGGACTTCCAAGGCATCGACCATCATCTGCTGTCCTTGGCCGATCAGGGCATTTAGGTCTGCGCCCCTTCCATTCTGTAAAAGAGAAAGGACTGCGCACGGAGCGATGCAGGTGCAAGCTGAGTTGCGATCGGTGGCAACCGTATGGATTGCTGCATATCTGCCATCGTACTGGTTGTGGTCGGCAAAGTATTTGCGGATAAGAGGCTGAGGAGATGTAATGCCGTCAGTTGGAGCAATTAATGCGAGCTGCTCTTGGACAAGGGTCAGCGCTTCCGACGCGCGGGAAACGGAGGCTCTTTCGTCAAGCGTCCTTGCCTGAGGTTGAAGCTCTTGAATCGCGCGGGAATAAGTTGCAAAAAGAATTCTTGATTGAGCGGGAGGAAGATCAAACAGTTGATCATTCAAAATCTGAATTTGATCTTGTATGGCTTGAACTTCAGCAAGCGTGCTTCTTGAAGAGGAAAAAATTTGATGAGACATTAAATTTTGACCTTAAGATTTATTTCGCGACTTTGATCCGCTAATATTATCAAACGAAATCAAGCAAGTCAATTGGTAATTAATTTGTTAAAATTTATTTTATTTATTAAATTAATTTTTTAATTTTTCACAGTCATTGTTTCAACGATTGTTTGTGTAACGGTCTTGCTGAGTTAAGTTTGTTTTAAACTATTGAAAACTAACCAGTTGGTTATTATTTAAATTTATTGTATTGTTGTTGATGTAATTATATAATTTACAAAAATTAATTATTTAATTATAATTGGTTTGAATATTATTTTAATTTAAAGCTGAAAAGGATTGTTACTATGTCTTCGTCTAGTTCGCTATTGCTCGGCTCTTCAAGTTCAACTTACAGTTCCCCAGTAATTCCAATCGAGCAGCCGACCCCATACTCTGAGCTGACAGAAAGGTCTGAAGCTGCTTACGTAAGGACCCTTTCACCAGAGAGGCAAAGTCAATTGGATCCTTTTGGAGCCGATCTTCTACCCATTGCCGACGCTTCGCAAAGTTCTTCTTACCAGTTGCTTGGATCTGATGGGGTTAAAGGAGTAAATTTCTATGACTTACGAGGTTTTGATAGCTTTAACGAAGACCATAAAATGGCCTGTGTACGCGAATTTGCTCAGAACACGTATTCAATGCTGGACCCACATAGTAAACAAAAGATTCACATGTCTATCTGGATTCAGCTAGGGAGTCCAAGAGAAGTCGATCCAATGAATTGGAATCAAGGAGAAGCTCTAGCAGATCTGGCAATGTTCTCAGTTGCATTTAACAGTCTTTCTGAAACAGAAAGAAAAGGCTTAGTCTTTAAATACGAAGTCAATTCTTCGCCAAGCTTTGTCAGTTCAAGCGTTCCTATCGATCAAGACGCTTCTAGTGAAATGCTGCCCCCCGGTGCAGGAATTGCAACTGTCGATCATGTCGCAACCCTTTCATCAAGTATCGATCATGGATTTATTGCGGCAATGGAATCGCCAAAGACCGTCGGTCCTGATCTATTTTTCAATTTAAAAAATGACCTAAAGACACATGGCAATGGGGAAGGTAAATTATTTAAGAGAAATGCTGAACAGTTAATTGAATTTTTTGAGAGTTTGTCTGAAGTTATTTCTAAATATGATAATAACGAGATAGAAAAGGGAGGTGTTTGTAGGCTAGTTAAGCAAATCGCATCCAATTTGAATATGGGATTGCACTTGAATGAATTTGACAACCACGAAGCTCTTATAGGAATGATTCGCGGTACGCTTGCTTCTGTGCAAATTGCCTATATGGATGCCAAAGCTAACAATATGCTGCCAGTTTTTTTCATTGCGGGACTTGGTAATGGGAGTTGTTATAACACGCGTACAGAGATCATTACTTTGTATTCTGATGCGACTCATTGTGGTTATAGGCAAGAAGAAAAAAATCAAAAGTTGTTAGAGCTTACTGTCAAGACTTATGCGACACGAATGAATCAAGGCAAATTGCCTGTCGATTTAGACGAGTTTCACAGATACTTAACTGGGATCATGGGCCTTAAATTGGAGAACTTTGGCATTTTTAATGAAAATCCTAGAGAAAACCCGCTTGTCAGAGCCCTGACAATTTCCGGCATATTTTCTCCTGATGACGATGGAAATTTTTTTGAAGCCGTTATGGACGAGTATACTTTTTGGCCGGCTAGTGGAGAAAAAAACTTACGGACTGGACGGGGAGATGAAGGCCATGCAAGAGAAAGTAGAGCTGCATTTAGGCAGCTCCTAATTAGGAGCCAAGCCCCCTTATTAACTGAAGTCAATAAGCAAAATGTCGATAGGCATATCGACAATTTCATACGACTGAATAGAGAGCTACTGACACCCGATTTAGGAGAGCCTATCGATGAGGGGTTCAAGACCGTGGTCTCCCAATTATTTGAAGAGTGGGATCGATCAGTAGAAAAATCAGAACTCCCTGAAAGAGACAAAGGATACGTTAAAGAAAACAGAACTTATTTTGGAAATTTCCTCTTAAGAAACGAGTCTATTCAAAGAATAGGAATCGATAAAGGCAATATTGATGCTTATATTGACGATTTTATCAGAGATAAGCAACTCGAGATGCTGTTGGGCAAACCAGCCGATGAACAGCGCATTTCAGGAGACCGAAGAAGAAGAAATAACGCGAAAGATAATATAGCAGGTAGCAGGAGCCAAGCAAAAAAAACAGGTGGAGCGCAAACTTCTTCCTCTTTTTCTTCTGGCCCAAGAAAAGCGGGAAGGGGCGGAAAACGTCGATAGGCTGCTGCTTTCCTAAATGTTCCGTTATAAGGTCCAATTTCAGGCCGTTCTGCAATGGCTTTACACGGGTTAATGTATTAGAGTCTGTCGTTGAAAAAAGCGACGAACCTTTTTTAGCGATAGACTCTAAGCCGATCTGTAATTAATTTTTTAAATTTTTCTGATCTTGTATTGGGTATACTGGCTTACACTAGTGCGCATCCTGAATTGATTTTGTTTAAAATTTGTAAAAAATATTTTATTAATTTGAAAAATACAATTATGTTATTTACGAAAAATTATAATTTAATTATAATTGTATTGAATACTATTTTAATTAAATTCAATAAAAGGATTGTTGCTATGTCATCTTCTAGTTCAATGCCAATTGGGGCTTCATCTTCAACTTATAGTTCAACAATAAGTCCGGTCAGACAACCGACGCCTCATTCTGGGGCAACCTCGCCTGAGCTCGGTGCAAGGGCTCAAATTGCTTTCTCTAGGACCCATTCGCCAGTTCATGGGGCAAGTAGTTCCAGTTCTAGTCCAAGTTCAAGCTCATCTAGCTCAAGCAGTTCAAGCAGTCATGCAAGCTCTTGGACTGTCGATCAGGTTGCAACCATCAGTTCAATGGACGAGTTTGACTTTTTTTGGGGATCGATAGGATCGATTAAAAAAGCTTTAGGACAAACCGATCGAAAACCGCAAGAGAAAGGATTAGATCAACAAGTAGGAAAATTAATAAAGTTTCTTAAAAAATACGAAGGTTATGATTTGACTGGGAAACAGCGAAAGCTGTTCGATGATGTGATAGCGGCCTTGAAATCTACTCCAGATAAACAAGTGGTATTGAAGTATGCAATCGATCTTCGCAATGTGTTTGTAGATGAGACGGTGCCCAAGGTCAAGCTCTCAAGAAAAAGCTCAATACCTCCAAAAGATCAATTTACAGCTACTGAATATCATAAAAGAGCTCATAGTCTTTTAATGCGGGTAGCCGAGTTGAAGGGACTAGTTGGAGCTATTCTCAGCGTCACTCGACATGCCCCTTCTGAACAGCCTGCGCGTCCTTTGTCAAAAGGGATCATCAACATCCAACATCTGATCGAGGCTGGCTCTACAGGATTTCATTTATGCCCGGATGGTCATCCTATGCGCTCGAAGCTCAGAGATATTCGTTTTTCTTCCAACTCTGTTTTTCAAGCGAACTTCCCTGTTGATCCTTCCGGCAAGACTAAGTCGTCCACATTCTTTCCTCTTGCCAATGCTGATGAAGTTATTGCGTTGATCGATTCTGCCGAAACGATCGCAAAAAGCGAAAATCGCTTTTTGTGCCGCGTGGCTGGCGAGCCTTATCTGATAGAGATCTACAAAGAAGGTCCTGTGATCAAGTCGGCATTCCCGATTTTTTTCCATGCGGAGTGTGATCTTAATGGGGAGCTCTTAATCGTCGAAGGGGAGTTGCCAGTTACTGGAATGCAGCTTCTTCTTGCAGCGGAGAAAGCTATAGAAGCATACAACCAACCGACTTTGGATCCTAACCCATGGAACCCGATCCGCTACACGATTGATGACAAACTGGTCATCGACCTGGGCCCTTTTCTTCCACATCTTGGCGTTTCTCAAGGAATCCTTGTGGAGTTTCCAAGGTCTTTTTTTGACAAGAACCTCATCGCTAACGCAATCGCTCATGCATAGGAGGACAGACCTCAAACAGTTAAGACAAGTGCGTCAGTAAAGCGCTTCTTCTTCTTCGCCTAGAACGGATAGGCTGAGAAGAAACTTCTGATAGGCTGCTGTTTCGCTGAAGATGCCTTTATCATGAATCCAACTTGAGACCGTTTTGCAACGGTCTCAAGCAGGTTAGCGAGAAACTGATAATTCAGGGAAAGTCGATAAAGAATCTGAAGAGGAGGCGCATGACAAAGGATCTGTATCAATGGTCCTAAACATTTCAATCTCTTGGAAATGTTCCAATAGCTGCTTAGGTAAAACCTGGTTGACCTCAGCTGCAGCTTTCATGAGTAAATAGTATTGAGCAGCCTTTTTACAAAGAGGATGATCGGAATCTTCCATCATAATGATCAGTTCAACAAACTGCCGCAAATATTTGACTTCCTCTTCTTTAACGGGTGTGAGCAAGGACCCTAAGTATTCCATGCCGGGATCAAACTGTGCCCGATATTTTTTAAAGACATTTTGCGAATGGCCTGCCAACTGCTGCAGCAAATAATGGAGATGGAAATTTTCAGTCGTATATGCCATGGAGAATTCAGGCCATTTTTCATTGGGTAAAAATCTGCGGAGAACTGTTTTACAGAATAATGCGCTTCGATGCTCAATCCTCTCATGCATTGCAACAAAGGCATCCGGGCTTAAAAAGTCAATCCTGCCCACTAAACGCTCAAATTCTTTTTTTTGATAAAGGTTGGCTATCTCAAACAACGCTCCTTGTACAGCGTTAGATGAAGGGAGGCTTCCATTAAATAGTTTCGAATCTAGGCAGATGTTGTTATTAGATAGATCGGAATAGGCGCCAAACGTACAGTTGCCAATGGAATATTTGATTGGACCGACTGAATCCTTAAGCTGTTGATAACCAGGGATTAGACAGAGTGATGCTTCTAAGTTTTTCAGTCTAAGATCTGAATATTCAGTACAAAAAGCGCTCATAAAAAGACCTCAAAGAACCATTATATAATAGGTATAGCTATTCTTTCTATGACAGTGATATTTTGAATCCTACTTTGAAGT
>JAFEGF010000095.1 GCA_018240225.1 Verrucomicrobiota bacterium | reverse complement strand
GTCAAACGTACCGCTTAGTCGTCACAGACATCCGCCACCCACGCGATGGCAAGTATTTAGAAATGGTGGGATGGTACAATCCTTTTAGCAACGAGAACAACTGCCACGTGCACGCTGACCGGATCCATTACTGGGTTGGACAAGGCGCTCAAATCACACCTAATGCAGAAGCTTTAATTGCGAAGGTCGCTCCGCACGTCATCAAAGAGATCCGCGCAAAGCGTCAAGAAAAACGGGTTAAGAAAGCTGCTAAGCGCCGCGCTCTGAAAAAAGCTAAGAGCTCGCCATCTGCAGCGAAAGAAGCTCCAGCTAAAGCTGCAAAGCCTAAAAAAGAAGCTGCTGCAGCAAAAGAGCCAAAAGCTGCTGCAAAGCCAAAAGCTCCAAGAGCAAAAAAAGCTCAAGCTGAGGCGTAAAGCTTCAAGGAAAAAGAGATGTTGATCGATATCCTTTCTCTTTTTCCTGAGTATTTCCAGGGACCGTTTGGAGTGAGCATCCTCAAACGGGCCATTGAAAATGGTCTGCTCGACATCCGGCTAACGGATGTTAGGGATTACGCCGAAGGCAAACATCGCAAGGTCGATGACAGGCCATACGGCGGCGGGCCCGGAATGGTGCTCATGCCGAAACCGATGGTCCAGGCCATTCGGAATGTGCGAACGGAGAAGTCCCATGTGGTCTATCTCTCGCCGCAAGGTAAGAAGCTCGATGCATCGATGTGCCAGAGGCTGGCATCGGAGTCCCATCTGGTCCTGATATGCGGGCATTATGAAGGGATGGACCAGAGGGTCATTGAAAAGGAAGTCGATGAGGAGATCAGCATAGGCGACTATGTCCTCACCAACGGTTGTTTGGCATCGATTGTCCTAGTGGATGCAGTAGCCCGGTTTGTTCCGGGGGTTTTAGGGCACGAGGAAGCAGCTCACCTCGATTCATTCCAAAATGGGTACTTCGAAGGGCCTTTGTATACCCGCCCCGAAGACTTTGAGGGGATGAAGGTTCCTGAAGTGTTAATTGGCGGCAACCATGCCGAGATTGAAAAGTGGCGCCGAGAGAAGGGTCTCGAAAAAACAAAGAGAGTCCGGCCAGAATTATTGAAATCGTAGTGTAAGGAATAACAAACATGAAACAGTGTCAAATTATCCAAGAAATCGAAGCTGTGCAGCTTAAAAAAAGCGTGCCGACGTTCCGCGTAGGCGATACAGTGAACGTGCATATGCGCATCATCGAAGGTGAAAAAGAGCGTATCCAGATGTTCAGCGGCACAGTGATTGCCCGTAAAGGAACTGGCCTATCGGAAACATTTTCCCTCTACCGGTTTTCTTACGGTGCAGGTATCGAGAGGGTCTTTTTAGTCCACAGCCCAAAGATCTCCAAAATTGAAGTCGTCAAGACAGGTAAAGTCCGCAAGAGCAAGCTCTACTACCTCCGCGGAAGTTCCGGACGCGCTTCGAAAGTTAAAGAACATATCGGCGGCAAAGAAGCTGTTGCAGCAGCACAACCTGTTGAAGCAGAACCAGCGAGCTAATCAGCATCTCGTTGCAATTTTGATATGATTTCAAAAACCCTTCCTGGCCTAAGGAAGGGTTTTTCTTTTTTGAATGAGCCCTAAGACAAATTCAGAGACCGCTTCGGCTGTAGGCCTGGCCTTCGGGTCCAGCGTTAAGCACTGGTTAATGATATAGTCTAACGAATCGGGGTTCCATCGATTGGGCAAATATTTTGCCTTCGCCCAAGAAAACTCTGTTTCATCCATTGCGGCTAGCTTAGTGGAATTTCCATCGAACTGCCCCATCCATTTTTGGAATTCCGCTCCATGCTTGAGGATGCTCAAACAGATCCCCATGCTCCAAACATCCATTTCTGGATTGGCCGTTATCTTTTTCTCTTTGAAGTAAGAGGTCGGATCGATATATCCGGGGCTGCCCCAGATTTTCCGCAGCCTGTTTCCTATGAAGTGGGAATGGCCGAAGTCGCTTAAGAATACCTCATCATTTTCCATCAGAAAATTTTCGAGTTTAACATCCAAATGGACGATGCCGTTTTGGTGGAGGACCGATAGCATGCGGGCCATTTTGTAGGCGATCGAATAGATGAGTTTGTTCGACAGCTTTCCTTTAGCGGCAAGGTGATTATTGAAGTAGTCGAGAAGATCTCCTCCTTGTTTCAGGTCAAGGATATGGGCAATTTTGCGGATCCCATGATGATTTCGGTAAGTTACTAGCGGTCCAACAATGTAATAGTTCTTCTCAGGATCGAGCTGGCGGAGCTTTTTCTGGATAGCTATTTCGGTTTTTCTGACTTGCGCTGCAGTAAGGCTCTTAACAACGACCGCCCTGCCATCGAGCGATAATCCAAATTTAACAGGGAGTTTTTGCATTGTTTCATTAGACAGCCGATCTAAAAAAATGTACCCCGATGTCACCTCTTCTTTTCTGCGGGCAAGAAAGGACCTTTCAGTTGGAAAGGTGTGTCTTGAATAGTGTTGGAACTTCGGCGTAAGGTAACTGCCGATCGCTTCCACGTAGCTGGTGGTCTTAGCGAATTCTTCCTCCGTTATGTCCAAATTGGGATTTGCACGGAGCGCAGATGAGATGTCGATTGGTTTATGACCCTGTATTCTAGGACTTGATGAGGCTGCCATTGTTTTATTTCTCCAAATTTAAATAGTTGATTATAAACATATAGTTTATTTGTTTAATGATAATATAATTGATTTAAAAGATCAATGTGGTTTTTTTGATTAATTATATTTTTAAATTCGCCAAAGTCAGTCGGAATCAAATGTTCTACAAAAAATTCATGTCTGCCATACTCATTTTTAATCGCAACAGCGCAACACTGAAAATGGGTTCTTATGACTACGCTTACTGCAAGTGAACAGCAAAGACTGCAAGCTCTTACCCTTATTGAAAAGAATGTGCGGAAAAAAGGGTTTTCCCTGATTGCCGGAGTTGACGAGGCGGGGAGAGGTCCCCTTGCAGGACCTGTTGTTGCAGCTGCCTGCATCCTTCCCGATGACGTTCTTATCGAAGGGATCAACGATAGCAAAAAGCTTCTGCCCTCGCAGAGGTTTGCCCTTTTTGAGAAATTGCTGGAGATCCCAGGGATTTGTTATGCAATCGGCGTTGTCGATGCTCTTAGGATCGATCAGATCAACATCCTTAAAGCGACATTTGAGGCGATGCTGGCCGCAGTCGCTGCTTTGTCCAAGAAGCCCGATTATCTCCTTATCGATGGCAACAGAATGCCGAAAACGACAATTCCAGGAGAACCGATCGTTAAAGGGGATTCTCTTTCCCAAGCTATTGCAGCTGCTTCGATCATTGCTAAAGAGACGCGCGATCACATGATGGATGAGTTCCATCGGCAATGGCCCCAGTATGGGTTTGATCGGCATAAAGGATATGGGACGAAGGATCATTTGCAGGCCATTGAAACCTATGGTCCATGCCCGATACATCGATTGACATTTGAACCTTTGAAAAGCCGTGTTCACAATTAGGAGGTATTCTTATGGCAATTCAGTCTATTTCAGCTACGATTGCAGGGTTGGAGTTTAGCCCTGTTCCTCATGTGCTTGTTCAAGATAATTATGTTGTTGGAGCAACCTCAAGCTGTGTTAAGCTTTTTAAATGTGATGATCAGAATGAGATCTGCAACTCATTGATAAAAGAATGGATCGTTGACTATGATCCGAATATGCCTGTCAGCGCTATTGCTGAGATGCAGACTAAGAAGGGGGATTTTTTTCAGGCGCTTATTGTCAGGCGCGACTTTAGTCTACGCGACAAAAATGTTGAGGTAATCTCTATTAACCGTCTATCCGATTCCCAAATGCAAAAGACAGCCGAAGACCTCAATTTGCTTTCCCATGTGCTCAATCCTCCAATGACCCAATTGAACGATTTTCTGGATAACCCGGGAGATAGAGATCTAGAAGGCCATGTCGTTCCACGTCTAAGGAGGATGTCCTTTGACCTTACCGATGGAATTACAAAATTCCGTTTTTATAAAATCCTCGAAAACAGAACCATAGCCAGCCAGCCAGTCCGGTTTAACCCAAAGGATCTATTGTTGCAGATTATCGAGACCAAAACAGCCATTCATACTGGAAAATGGGAAATCAATATCAATTTGCCTATAAATATGGAGAATGTCCTCCTTGATGAAGAGAAACTAAAGTTTATTATCAATGAGATTTTACAAAATGTAATCACCCATAATTTAGGGGGGAAGATCGTTCTTACTGCAAAGGAAGAGCATTTTCAAGGTTCAAAGAGTTTGGTTATTACAATTCAGGACAATGGAAAAGGCTTTGTTTGGCCGGAAAGATCATCTGAGCCTAGCTCGGGTTCGCCAGTTAGACGATCTCTTAGCGGGGGGGTGGGACTTTCGATTTGCGCAGCGTTTATTAAAGCAATGGAAGGGGATCTTCAGATTGATAGCGTAGAAGGAGAAGGCACAACAGTACGGCTGACTTTTCCGTGCAATATGACGTCGGGGGCCTCTGGTGAAAAACTGGAAATGAACAAAGCTGATTATAAAATGATAACGCGAGAACGGTCTTTATCAGACCCTGTTCATAACTCACCTAAAATGGTTCCTATTGATACCAAGCCATCTGTCAGCGCAATCCAATCACCAAGGTCTGTTGGAGAAAAAACAGGTTCGGCCACATTCAAATACCATGCCCTAGTTGTTGAAGATAATTTGGTTAATAGCAAAATTTTGGTCCGTCTATTGGAAGGATTTGGCCTTACTTGCGATGTTGCAGAAAATGGCCTAGAAGCAGTTGACAAAATGAGAGCTAATCCAAAAAACTATCATCTCATTTTTATGGATCTGCTGATGCCTAAAATGAATGGATTAGAGGCGACTGAAATCATTCAGCAGATCTGTAAAGACGAGAAAAATCCTGTCCCTATTTTTGCTTGCACAGCCAATATGGAAGATGATCAAAAGTGTTTGGATGCCAATATGGCAGGCGTGATCCACAAGCCGGTCAAAAAAGATGCTTTACTAAAGGCGTTGATTTGGGTAGCAGAAAGTAATTCAGTAAAATAGAATGTTAATTTTTAAGGCAGTTGTAAAACTGCCTATTATTACTTATTGATAATAAATGATTTACTGTTTGGAAATAAAAATTTACCGTTTCGAGACGCTTTTATTTGGTCGAGTTCGGAAGGTCTTCAAAGCTCTTGACTTGACAGGGTGGAATCGGGTATACCTTATTCCTAAGGTATTTACGATTTAGCAGGTTTTTTCGATGATCAAAAGCATGACTGCATACGGCCGTTTTAGTAAGGAAACCCCTTTTGGCCGGCTTGTCGTTGAGATCCATTCTGTGAATCGAAAGATGCTTGACCTGTCGATCTACCTACCCAAAGACTTTCTCCGATTTGAGATCGAGGTTAGAAAATGGGTGATGGCGCAATTGGAACGGGGACAAGTCACTGTCCGGATCTCTCTGCAGCATGATGGAGCAGGGGAGAGGGTCTACGAGAATACGCTAAGACAGCTGCAGATGATCAAAGCGGCTTGGGACCAGATAGCTATTAAGCTTGGACGGGATCCTCAAAAAGAGGTGGATTTACAGTTTCTCGTGGAACAAATGCAATCGTTCAGCCCGATCGAAAAGGAAAAGGATGATGCTGCTATCCGTGAAGCATTAAAGGATGCTGTTGCTGGAGCGCTGCAAGAACTGATGCGCATGAAGGAGCTGGAAGGAAAAGTTTTAGCTGCCGATATGGAAGCTCGATTGAACGTTGTCCGAAGCACGTTAAATTCGGTTGAGGCAAAAAAGGAGGCCCCCCTGGCCCGCTATCAACAGAAGATCAGGGAGAGGCTGCAGGAGATAGGTCCGATGACCTCAGAGGTAGAAGACCGGGTCCATCGAGAGATTGCCTTAATGGCGGAAAAAGCGGATGTGACGGAAGAGATCGTACGGGCAAACTCTCATATCCAGCAGTTTCAAATGCATTTAAAGACCGCGGAGAAGGCGATCGGCAGAACTCTTGATTTCCTCGTTCAGGAGATGAACAGGGAGGCCAATACGCTGGCTGCAAAATCGATGGAGACGGAGATTTCTCTAGCGGTGGTCAACATTAAGAGCGAGTTGGAAAAGATCCGAGAACAAGTACAAAATATCGAATAATCATGGTTGCAAAGATCCTTGGGAACTTATCGCACGGGCTTGTTTTTATCGTCAGCGCTCCTGCTGGCACGGGAAAAACAACCTTGGTCAGGATGCTGATCAATGAGTTCGATTGCGTGGCGGAAAGCGTATCGTGCACAACGCGGAAGATCCGTCCCGGCGAAATTCCTGGGAGAGACTATTTTTTTTTAACCGACGAAGAGTTTGAAGAGAAGAAAAAATCAGGGGATTTTTTGGAGTTTGCCGAAGTGTTCGAGCACCAATACGGCACCTCCCGCGAATACGTGATGAAGAGCCAGTCGGCTGGCAAACATGTGTTCTTAGTGATCGATACGCAAGGGGCAATGAGGCTAAAAAAAGAGAATTATCCGGCAGTCTACGTGTTCCTCAGCCCTCCTTCGCTAGAAGAGTTGAAACAGCGTTTGTGCAAGCGGCAGACAGAATGCCCTGACACGATCGAAAAGAGGCTCTCTTGGGCAGAGCAAGAGATGGAAATGGCCCGCCATTACGATTATCATATCGTCAATGACAACTTAGAGAATGCGTACACGATTTTGCGCAGTATTGTGATTGCAGAAGAGCATCGTGTGCGTCCATAAATTTTTACATGGGAGATGAAGCAATGAGAGAAAAAGTTCAAAAAGAACAGCTAACAAATGAACTGCTCCGCAAGCAGTTCCGCAACAACTTCCAATTGGCTCACCAAGCTATTAACCTTGGACGGTTCTATGTCAAGTCGGGACATGAGATCCACTTGGAAAAGCTGCTCGAAGAGATCCGTAAAAATCCAAGTCCTGATTATGTCCGCGACCTCGAAGCGTTAGAAAAAGAAGACGAAGACGAAAACGAAGAGTAAGATTGTACTGCCCATGTCGAAAAAGATTTTGATCACATCTGCGCTCCCTTACGCCAACGGCCCGCTTCATTTCGGCCATATTGCAGGAGCTTATCTGCCGGGGGATTGTTATGCCCGCTACGAAAGGCTGAAAGGGAACCGCGTCCTCTACATTTGCGGTTCCGATGAGTATGGAATAGCGATCACATTGAGCGCGGAAATGGCGGGAAGGAGCCCGAAAGAGCATGTCGATATCTTTCACGAGATCAACAAGGATCTTTTTCATAAGCTCAACTTTTCATTCGATCATTTTTCCCGAACGACATGGCCGGGACACATCAAGACCACGCAGCAGTTTTTCCTCGATCTGCTCCATAATGGGCACATTGAAGAAAAGGTCACAGAGCAGCTCTTTTCTGAAAAAGAAGGGAAGTTTCTGGCGGACCGCTACGTGACCGGCACATGCCCGAAATGCGGCTTTACGGAAGCAAGGGGCGATGAGTGCCAGCGGTGCGGCGCTAGCTATGAAGCGACCGATCTGCTCAATCCCCGTTCCAAGCTGTCCCAAGCGCCGCTAGTTCGCAAGCCGACAAAGCATTGGTTTTTGCGCTTTGACCATTTTAAAGAACAGTTGACCGAGTGGATTGGAAAAAAGAATTGGAAGGCCAATGTCGTCAATTTCGCTAAGGCCTACATCGATGACCTTAAGCCGCGCGCCATCACACGCGATATGGAGTGGGGCGTACCCTTGCCTCTTCCTGGAACGGAAGGAAAAGTCCTCTATGTCTGGTTCGATGCGCCGATCGGCTACATTTCCGCAACCCAGGAATGGGCGGAGCTGCAAAAGAAACCTGAGGCGTGGAAAGATTTTTGGCTTGATCCCCAAACTACGCTTGTCAACTTCATCGGCAAGGACAACATCCCGTTCCATGCGGTGTTCTTCCCTGCAATGACCATGGGGCAGAACCAGCCTTATAAACTTGTGGACCAGCTTCCTGCCAATGAGTTCTTTAACCTCGAAGGGAAGCAGTTTTGCAAATCGGACGGCTGGACGATCAACCTCGATTCTGTTTTCAAGCAGTTCACCACGGACCAGATCCGGTATGCGATCGCCTCCAACGCTCCTGAAAACCAAGATTCTGATTTTTCCTGGAAAGATTTCCAGATGCGCTGCAACAGCGAACTTCTCGGCAAGTACGGCAACCTTGTCAACCGCACCCTTGTGTTCCTCCAGGCCCAGTGCGAAGGAAAAGTGCCAGCGCTGACGCATCCCCACCCCATCGATATCGACTTCTTGAAAAAGATCAAAGAACTCGTCCATGAAGCGGACGTCGCCTATAGCAATTTTCAATTGCGCAGGGCCAGCCAGATCATCATGGAAATCGCCCAAGCCGGCAATGTCTACTTCGATACGAAAAAACCGTGGGTCGCAGCCAAGAGCGCGCTGACCCATCACGATATGCAGACAACGATCGCCTGCTGCTTGGAATGCATCAAGTGCATGGCATTGGTCTCCTCTCCTATCATTCCTGAAACGGCAGACCGCATTTGGAAAATGCTCGGGTATTCATTGACCCTGCATGAGCTAAAATGGGATATGGTCGTCAATTCTCAGCTTCCTGAAGGGCATAAGCTCGAAGCTCCCCAAGTCCTCTTTAACAAGGTAGAAGATAGCGTGATCCAGCAAGAGATCGATAGCTTGCAAAAGCTAGTTGTCAAACCGGCAGCTAAGGAAGCTAAATCTGCTGAGCCTCTCAAAGAGCAGATCAGCATCGATGAGTTCCGCAAAGTCGATCTGCGCATCGCCAAGGTCCTGCATGTAGAAAGAGTTCCTAAAAGCAAAAAGCTCCTTAAGCTGACTGTCGATATCGGCTTTGAGCAGAGGACGATCGTCTCCGGCATCGGCGAAAAAATCGAAGATATTTCGACGCTTGTTGGCCGCAGCATCGCAGTGGTCGCGAACTTGAAGCCGACAACGTTAATGGGAATTGAAAGCCAGGGGATGATCCTTTCAGCCGAAGTCTCCAGCGGTTTTGAGCTCCCTTCTTTTACCGAAGCTCTTCCTGGCACTCCAGTTATTTAAAGTGGCGGGCTTTCAGCCCGCGCCATCATCAATCTTAGAATGTAAAGCCCATATTGGCGGTGAGGCCGTGCAGGTATAAGTCGGTGTTGCCCCCGCTTGTCCCGATGATCTGGACATCGTT
>JAFEGF010000094.1 GCA_018240225.1 Verrucomicrobiota bacterium | reverse complement strand
CTCTACGGCATGGCGACAGCATCCCTCATGTATGGTTTTTTTGACTGCGATTTCCATCAAAAGAGCAACCACCACAAGATCGCACGCACAGAAGATGGCTTCCATCGAGGAATTTCCACAGTCCAAATGGGCCTTGGAGTCCGCTGGGACACCTACTTTCATCATAAGCGCTACCACTTCGGCATATCGGCTGGCTGGGAACAGAACATCTGGTATGGGATCACCCAGTTCAACCACTACTACACACAACTGCAGTTTGGCGCCCTTGTTCAAAATAACGGCGACCTGACCTTGCAGGGAGGCACGTTAAGCGCTCGTTTAGACTTTTAACGCAGGAATTGACTCAAATAGGGCTAATGACTTATGCTTTAGCCCTTCATGGCGATCGTAGCTCAGTTGGTTAGAGCGCTGGATTGTGGTTCCGGAGGTCGCGGGTTCGAGCCCCGTCGATCGCCCATCTTTTCTTTATACCGAAACAACATGAAAAACTGGTTTTTGGCTGCGTCGGGCTGCCACTAAATTTGACCCCGTCTGCATCGCCCAAATTATTCAAGTTGAGCTGCTTCGACGCCAACATAGTTTGGTTCAAATTTAGGACGCCTCCTTGCCAAATTTCCAATTTTTCAAGTTGTTTCGGTATAGACTTGTTCTCAAGTCATGTGATTTTATTCTCTTCTATGGTAATAATAATTTTATCTACTGAACAAACGGCATGCGCATGTCTACACTCGAAGGCCTCATTTTCGGCTTGTTGCAAGGGATCACCGAATTTTTACCGGTCAGCTCTTCTGCTCATCTCAAACTTGTAAAATTGCTTTTTGGCATTGAAAGCTCTGAAAGCCAGGTAGTCTTTGACCTGATCTGCCATTTGGGAACTCTTGTTGCTGTCCTGTTGTTCTTCCGCAAAGATCTCGTGCAGCTTTTTACAAAAGACCGCAAGCAGCTCGGCCTCCTCTTCCTTGCTACCCTACCGCTTATCCCGTGCTACCTTCTCCTTAAACCCTTGCGCGATTTTGCATCAGCTCCCCAATATCTCGGCATCTGCCTGATGATCACCTCATTGATCCTCTTTATTGGAAACAAATGGAGAGTCCAGCGGGCAACAACTGCGCCTTCCACCAAGAAAATAAGCGATATCCTCATGATCGGCACAATGCAATCGGCTGCGCTCATTCCTGGCATTTCCAGAAGCGCTTCGACCATCTCCTGCGCCCGTGTTCTAGGATGGTCGCCATCGGAGGCCGTCCGATTTTCCTTCCTCCTTTCGATCCCAACGATCATCGGAGGAAACTGTTTGGAAGCGCTAAAGCTATATGTTTCGACAGAAGCTCCTATTGAAGTGTCCATTTCAGCTTGTATTGCAGCCTTTGCAGCCTCTTGCACAGTCGGCCTTTTTATGGTCCGTTTCGCCATCTCAATACTTGAAAAGGGGAATTTAAAACCCTTTGCGTGGTATTGTCTGGTTTTAGGATTGGTAACAACGCTCTTTCTCTGTGTGGTGTAATTCATGGCAAAGGCAGCAGCCCAAGAAAAACTTAAATCCAGCACGCATCCCGAGGCAAAAGGATTGGTCCTGATCGCAATTGCATTGATGATGCTCTTGTCCTTGCTCAGCTTTCATATCGAAGACCACAGCCGCAATTGGCTAGGACTTGTCGGCTGGGGACTCGGATGGGCCCTGCATTGGGCATTTGGACTCAGCAGTTATTTGATCATCTTATTTTTGGGATGGCTCGGCTGGCAAAATTTATTGAGCAGGAAAGTCCCCTCCCTTTCCGTCAAAATCCTCTATTTCTGCTTACTTTTGGTCTCCTGCTCTCTTCTGCTCAACCTGTGTGCAGAAAAAGGAGTGGCATGGGCAGAGAGATTCCGCGAACACATCTACTCGGAGTCTCTTTTCTTCGAACTTCCCTATCCCCATCGGACAACGCGGCACAACTTGGGAGGCGTTCCCCTCTACTATCTCTATCGGGACCTTCCTACCTTGAACTTACAGCGGATGTTATCCGATGTCGGCATCGGACTCACTTTTTCCATCGTTGCCCTCGTCTCTTTCGTTCTCCTGACAGAGATCCGGCTCATTCCCCTTCTTGTTAAACTGAAGGTTAAAGGGACCGCGATGATGCAGCTCATTCATGAAAAAACAA
Source organism: Verrucomicrobiota bacterium (assembly GCA_018240225.1). Lineage (GTDB taxonomy): Bacteria > Chlamydiota > Chlamydiia > Chlamydiales > Rhabdochlamydiaceae > Acherontichlamydia > Acherontichlamydia pituitae. The sequence goes on along the minus strand of JAFEGF010000094.1, from coordinate 7,054 downwards.
AAAAGACCACTCCTTCCGAACCTGCAGCTGCAATCGAGACCATGGAGCTCAAATCGCCAGCTGAGATTGAACGGACGCTCACCAAAAGGGCGCCGCAGCCCCTCTATCAGCCATCGAAAGAAAAAGATGGCGAATTAAAGATCCGGACGATGAACGATAAGATGCAAAAAGAAGAGAAAATCGCGTCCGAGCCCAAAGCTCCTCTTTCGAACAAACGGCAAGCAGCCCTCAACGCACAGAAAGTGGCCAATGGAGACTTTACTACATTCCAACTCCCTCCCCTTTCTTTGCTGAACAACCCCAAAAAAGTCGACCAGCCCTCTTTGAAAAAGGAACTCCGCAGGCAAGCGGAAATCCTCGAAGAGACATTGATGAGCTTCGGCATCGAGGCCAAAGTCGGAGAGATCAATTCAGGCCCGACCATCACATCCTTTGAAGTGCATCCTGCGATCGGCGTCAAAGTGCAAAAGATCAAAACGCTTGAAAACGACATCGCCCTCAACCTCCAGGCCAAGTCGATCCGGATTATTGCGCCTATTCCCGGCAAAGCAGCTGTCGGCGTCGAGATCCCCTCCCTCTATCCACAAGAGGTCAGCTTTAAAGAGCTGCTCTACAATTATCAGCAAAGCCCCCGTAAAATGTTCATCCCGCTTCTGCTTGGCAAAAGCGTGGCCGGCGACAATGTCATCAGCGATTTGAGCAAAATGCCCCACTGCCTCATAGCCGGAGCGACAGGTTCAGGCAAGTCTGTCTGCATCAACACTGTCATCATGTCGATCCTCATGAATGCACGGCCCGATGAGATCAAGCTTGTGATGATCGATCCCAAGAAGGTCGAGCTCACTCCCTACACCAACCTCCCCCATATGATCGCTCCTGTGATCACAGAAGCCCATGGAGCCTACGCCGCACTCCACTGGCTGGTGAAAGAGATGCAGACCCGCTATGATATCTTGAAGCAGCTGGGACTGCGCAACATCACCGCATTCAATAACAGGACGATCAATCAGGAGCTCGAATCTTCCCTTAGCATTCCAGTTCCGATTAAAATGTATGCGATCGTCGCTATTATCGATGAGTTCGCCGATCTGATGATGGCATCGAGCTCCGACTTAGAAACTCCGATTGCACGGATCGCCCAAATGGCAAGGGCAGTCGGCATCCACCTGATCCTCGCCACTCAGCGCCCCTCTCGTGAAGTGATCACAGGATTGATCAAAGCAAACTTCCCCACTCGGATTGCATTCAAAGTCGCAAGCCGAGTCAACTCCCAGATCATCCTTGACGATGTAGGAGCTGAAAGCCTGCTCGGCAACGGCGATATGCTCTTCCTTCCTCCCGGCACATCAACATTGAGCCGCGCGCAAGGGGCCTATATCAGCGATGACGAGATCTCAAAGGTCGTTACCTTCATCTGCAACCAGGCCTCGCCTAACTACTTAATTGAATCATTTGATAAGATGCGTTTTGACGATTCCAGTTCAAGCGAAAGCTCCGATGAGGGATCCCGCGACAGCCTTTACGACCAAGCATTTGCAATTGTCAGAGACACGAGAACAGCATCGACGACATACTTGCAGAGAAAGCTGAAGATCGGATATGCCCGGGCGGCGTCGCTTATGGACGAACTTGAATCAAAAGGGGTCATTGCTCCTCAAGAAGGCGCAAAACCCCGCAGGATCCTCCTCGACAGAGGAAAAGCCTCCCTATCAGGAGCAAAAAAGGAGATCGATGATGACGGAACCCAAGAACTCTTTGAATAACGGCGCAAATGTGGATGCCAAACGCCTCGAAGAGATCCAAGTTGAAAAACAGCTCCTTCCCCGCCTGAAGTTTATGGGCCTGCTCCTCTTCTTTTTTAGCGGGTGCGCCCTTTGCTACTCCATTTTTTTTTCAGCGGAGATCGATGAGCAATTGGCCATTGAACTGGCAAATGATGGCGTTACGACGCCTCAAGAAATGCAATACGCTTCCGGCCTTTCCATCACTGACAACGCCACGTTCGATCTCTTCCAAGTCGAACGTTTTAATGCCTACATAGTTACAATTTCCTTCGCCGTTGTTGGAGCTATCTGCCTGTTCACCTCTTGGAGCAAGCAGAAAAAATGGATCGAAAAATAAGCCTGCGAATAAAAGCCTCTTCGAAAATAATCGCTATCAGGATATGAATTAAAAAAATGAGCACATAGAGCTATTAGTCCATCCATGCCTGCAGGGCAGGCTCTTGTTAATAAAAGGACAAAAGTGGAAAAAAAGCGGATCCTTATTGCAGATTCAGACCGGTCTTTGTTCACAGCCTTAAAAAGTAAAAAAGGCTCCGCGCAATACATCCTTGAATACAGTCCTAACGGCAATGACTGCTTGAGAAAAGTCGACAGCTTCCATCCCGATCTTATCGTAATCGAGCTCATGCTTCCAAATATCCACGGCATTGAAATCCTAAGAAAACTCAAAACCGACCCTCGAACAAAACAAATCGGCGTGATCATGACCTGCGCCAATGCGATGGTCCAAAACTACCACACAACGATCAAACGGCAAGGCGATTACTTTTTAGAGAAGCCATTCGATTCCAAGGTCCTCCTCTCCCTTTTTAAACACTACTTTTCCGGACGTTTATTTCCTGAACCATTTAGTGGAAAGGATTCCTACGCCTCAGAGGTCAAACACTGCTATCTGCCAAAGCTGCATTCGACAAGCACTTATCTTAAGTTCTGGGGAACCCGTGGATCGAACCCCGTTTCCGGCTCCGATTACGTCCGTTTTGGCGGCAACACCTGCTGCCTGGAGGTGCGCCACGGCAATGATCTGCTGATCGTCGACGCAGGAACCGGTATCAGGCCGCTCGGCAACATCATTCAAGCATCGAAGCCCAAAAACATCCACTTGCTCTTCAGCCATACCCACTGGGACCATCTAGCCGGCTTCCCATTCTTTTTGCCCATTTACGATCCTGATTGCCACATCCATATCTATGCGCCGATCGGCTTTGAAAAAACAGCGCGCGAAATTTTTACGGAAATGCTTGCGTACGCCTACTTCCCCGTCCGTTTGGACGACATCCAAGCCTCATTGTACTTCCGCGATATTCGGGAAGGAGAGCCCTTTGAGATCGGCCATTTTGTTGTTAACTCACATTATGCCTACCATCCAGGAGCAACCCTTTGCTTTAAGATCCGCTGCAATAAAGTCACATTCGGGTATGTGACCGATAATGAGTTCCTGATGGGATACCATGGCAACCCTAACGCCATTAATAAGACAAACCTCCGGCTCGCACCTTACTTAAGCCAGCTGAAGTTCTTCAAAGATTGCGACTTCTTGATCCATGAAGCCCAGTATACACCGGAAGAATACCAATATAAGGTCGGCTGGGGACATTCCTCCGTCTCAAACGCCGCCGTCATGCTTAAGTACGCCGAAGTCAAAGAATGGATCATCACCCATCATGACCCGAAGCACACTGATATGGACCTGTTAAAGAAAATCCAGATGCAATACGACATCATCGATGATTGCAAGCTAGAATGCAGGGCGCGCATGGCCTTTGACGGACTCACCATTCCCATCTAAGTAAAGTATGGATATTCTAAGCACAATCCAGCAACTTTCAAAACAAGAAAAGAAAACACTGCTCGAACGGATGGTCAAGCTGCAAGAAGAAGCAGGCGAACTTGCAAACGAGGTCTTGATCTCCCAAAAAGCATCCGGCTCAGAGCGGAAAAAAAGTCAAAAAAAGGGGATCAGAAAAGAAGCGATCGACGTCGTCCTTGTCGCCCTTTCGATCTACTTTCATCAGGGGGCGACCCTTGCCGATCTTGAAAAAGATCTCAAGCTCAAATCGATGAAATGGAAGAAAGGCAGCTGCGGCTCATCCTCTTAAGAGACGCTTCCTTCTCCTATAATAAAATACAATTCTTTCTTTATGCCAAAACAATCTACTGATTTTACTTCTTAAAATTTTTTATACACATAGCGATTCAAAATTAGTTTTAGCTTAGTTTAGTTTTTTAAATCATTCTATACACAACACGACACAAGTTTAAACACATTAAACATTTAACTGTATTATAATAAAATATTTAAATTATTTTATTAAATAACATCTCATGATAAAATATAAAGCGAAATTAATTCAAAAATCAAAATAACGGAGAATATTCTATGTCAACCTTTCCTTTAAACGATGTTTCACACGCAAGCAGCTCGAGCGGATTAAACCTTGCATCACCAGGCTCTTCTCAGTTTCAACCTATTGCAACTGCCGAGAAAGTTGTATTAGCATCTTTTGCCTCCTCTTCCCAAGCAAGCGGCAACGATCCGATCGCTCATTTGCTTGCACAGATCGAAGCGCTGCAAACACCTGAGAGTTTTGCAAGCCATGCTCAGAACGTCCGATCTGAAATCCAAGCGAAAAGAGCTTCTTTGCTAAGCGAATATCAAAAAATTTGCGGCGATTGCTTTGAGGATACAGAATCACAAATCCATAAATCGTGGATGAACTTTAATCTTGCTGAATCCTCTTTCAATGCATCTTCTTCAATACCTTTTGATCAAACGCACCCAAGCGATTCAGGTGTAGAAACAGAAGTGTACAAAGCTTTTATGCCCTTCTTACAGCTTGATTTGGCAGCCCGGGAAATTTACCAAGAACTAATCGACTTAGGTTCTACCTACACTTCAGATCCTACGCTAGATGCTGTATTAAAAAGCGCTCGAGAAGAGCTCATTCAAAGCGATGCAGCGCTATGCGGCAGCCATGAACTAGACCTCTCAGCTCCGCTTCCTAGAGCAAGAAAGAAATATCAAGATGCCCTTAGCACCAGCGTAGATGCTGCGCCGCTGAAAAAAAAGCTGGATCTTCTCGAAAAGCAACATGCGATCAATGTCCGCAACATCTATCTCTTCGATCAGATGCTCGTAGCGCCTTTCAATCCTACTACGACTGTTGCTGCCATTGCACAACGTAATATCGACAAAACTATCCTTGCAATTCAGAGCCAAATTACTGAAGAACAAACAAGGTCTTCCTTCCCTGATTCATCTTCCTTATCTGCCGTAGTTACTCTGCAATCTCCACAAAGATCAGATTTGCCTTCTTCCGACTCAGTAATTACCCCCCCTTCCGTTACTCCAAAGACCGAGTCAAGGGTTGAAGGTGCATTTGACCGAACTATTGAACAAACACAGCAAGAAGAAAACGGCTCTGGATGGGGTTGGCCAGCTGTTATTATCGGGACAATCGTTGTTGTTCCGCTTGCTGCATTCGGCGCCTACCATTATTTTAAGAACAAAGCTTAAAATCCATCGCATGGATTCATTTTATTCCCAAGGATGCGAACTTTCGCTTCTTTGGGGATAAAAATTCAAAAATGGATGGCCTTGCTGACCTGCTCCTGGAAGGCAATGGACACTTCTGTCGACGCGCTGAACTCTTGTAATTTACTCTGGACGATCTGCAAGGCAAGTTCAGGCGAGTTGCACTCGCTGGAAAGATGCGCTAAATGGATATGCTTAAGCCCTGGATGGAAGACCTCGCCAACAAGCTTGGCACACTCTTCATTGGATAAATGGCCCTGCCGGCTTAAGACCCGCTGTTTGTAGACAGCTGGCCGCGAACAGGCGTGGACCATCGAAGGCTGATGATTAGCCTCCACATACAAATAGTCGCACTCCTTCAATTGGTTCACCACAAGCGTTGTCGCAAAGCCTAGGTCGGCGCAGACCCCTAGCTTGATTCCTTGAACCTTGATTGTGAACGCTACGGGATCGACGGCATCATGCTGAATGCTGAAAGGATGGACCTCCACATCTCCAAATTCGAACAGCTCTCCTGTAGAAAAGATCTTAAGGCGCGGCCTCTCTTTAAAAAGGGGCAGCAATGCCTTGGCAGTATCTCCATTGGCAAAGATCGGAATACCCCACCTGCCAGCTAGCACATCGAGCCCTCTGATGTGGTCTGTATGCTCATGGGTGACCAAAATGGCATCGATCTGCTCCAACCCTACGCCGATCTGCATCAACCGCTCAGAGACCGCTTTTGCGCTTAGGCCGGCGTCAATTAATATTTTTACATTCGAGGTCCCTACATAGAGGCAGTTTCCTTTTGATCCTGAAGCGAGCGGGCAAAATCCAATCATCGGTGTCTGTGTAAAAGTAGTGTTTAGCAGAAATTGTTTAACAAGAGACAAGAGTTGTTTTCAAGTTCAAACCCTCTGTACATGACAATTTTTGAGCTTAGAGGCCTGCGAGGCAAAGCTAGATCGAAGCAAAGCGCTTTTTGGACGAAGGGAAATAGCCAAAGGCCACGGATACACGAAAAGGTCCATTAGACCTTTGCAGTGAGGAGTGGGTGAAGTGTCCTTGGACACGAACCGGGGGAGAGCAAAGCAGGTGAAGCAGCTTTGGCTGCGAACCGGTTGACAAGTCCAAAAATCGATATGGCAAAGCCACAGCTGCCTATAAGTGCAAAAATTGTCATGTACAGAGGGTCAAACCAGCCCAACCAAATTAAAATATTTTCTAATAACAAATTATTTTTTTAAACAATTATCAGCTTAAATTAAAAGTTAATCTGTAGTAAAATATACAGAAACTAAACAGTAAATAATAAAAAGGGAGAATATAATTATGTCAGCCTATTTACCAACATTTGCAGGATGCACGCAACGATTGGGGCAGCTCAAGTCCTCTTACATCGATCCTTATGTTCCATCCAAAGATGCCTGTTTTGCAAAAGCCACGCAAACAGTCCAGACCGTTGCCAGCTACTTCCCCCAAAAAGGCGGAGCCACTGCAGTTGTTCGCCTCGGCCAACAGATCCAGGCTCTCCAAACCCCAGAAAATCAATCAACTGTAACTGCAGCTACACGCCTTGAAGTCCAACAGCAAAAAGGCGCTTTGATCAGACAATATGAAACGATCTGCGGCACCTATTTTGAAGACCCAAGTTCCCAAATCCACCTAGCCTGGTCTAACTTTATCCTGGAAGAACGTGTATATAATGGATCAGCTTCCCAGCCATTTGACCGGTCGCGGCCTGGCGATACCGATG
>JAFEGF010000093.1 GCA_018240225.1 Verrucomicrobiota bacterium | reverse complement strand
TGAGCACGAACTGGGAAGAGCAAAGCAGGTGAAGCAGTCTTGGCTGCGAACTGGGCCTTGCCAAATTCCTAAATTTTCATGTTGTTTGTGTATATGTTTTAGCTTTTACAATTTTGAGGAAAACCATGGGCCCTGCTTCATTGAAAAAAAAACCGATGCGATCTCCCTTCAACACCCACTTTCACGCCTGGACAATTTGGCTTCTTAGCGCCCTCTTCATGTTTTATAAGTATGCACTCGAGGTATCTCCCAGCGTCATGACCGGGACGCTCATGGGCACTTTCAAGATTAACGGAACACAGCTTGGGAACCTCGCAGCTTGTTATTTTTATGCCTATCTCTTGCTCCAGATCCCCGCGGGACTTTTGCTCGACAAAATAGGCCCCCGAAAAGTCACGACCTTGGCGATCGCCTTATGCGCAGGAGGAAGCTTGATCTTTGCAAAAGCCGACACCCTGCTCATGGCAGGAATCGGACGCTTCCTGACAGGGGCCGGCGCCGCATTTGCCGCTGTCAACTGCCTTAAACTGATCGCCAACTGGTTCCCTTTCAAACAATTTGCATTTATGGCAGGCCTCATGATGACCGTTGCAATGCTAGGAGCTGTTGGCGGACAAGCCCCTCTTGCAAGTTTCATCGAGGCGATGGATTGGCGGTCTGCAATGGAAATGATCAGCTTTGCAGGACTTATCCTCGCTGCGCTGTTTTGGATTGTTGTGCGCGATATGTCTCCTTCGCATACAAAAGAGCGCCACATCGTCAGCCAAAGCATCTCATTCATCGACTCGCTCAAAAAAGTTCTTAAAAACCGTCAAGGATGGTGGCTCTCAGTCTATAGCGGTTTTGCTTTTGCGCCAGTGATGATCTTTGGAGGGCTCTGGGGCGTAGCCTTTACATCGGAGGCTTTTTCACTTACTCAAAACCTCTCTGCGCAAGCCGTCTCCTTAATTTTCATCGGCTTTGCCGTCGGCGCGCCGACATTCGGGTGGTTCTCAGATTGGATCGGCAGAAGAAAGATCGTTATGTTCTGGGGAACTGTGATCGCGCTGTTCAGCATTTCCGCTGTCATCTATTTTCCCGGCCTCACACGCAATTCGCTCATGATGCTGCTGTTCCTATTCGGCTTTTCCATCAGCAGTTTTCTCCTCTGCTTTACAATGATCCGCGAAATTAGCATGCCGATCCTGGCTGCTACGGCCATTGGGTTTATGAACGCGTTCGACTCCCTATTCGGCGCATTTTCCGATCCGATGACCGGCTTTTTCCTTGATCTTGGATGGGATGGCAAGCTTGTCGAGGGAGCAAGGGTCTTTTCAGTCAGCGCCTATCAAGCGGCCTTCCTGACCCTTCCGATCTACTTGGCAATTGCTCTGCTTACCTTATTCAAAATTAAGGAAACGCACTGCAAGTCCTCATTCCCAACCCAGTTACCTTAAAGAAAGTGATACTTTTATCCTAAGGACTTGTTGGTTTAGCTTAAGCGCGGGGCCTTGTGTCTAAGATGCTTGTTTGGATCGAATATTCGGAGGGGCGGACATATACGGACCAATTCTTTTTGTCGGCACCATTGATCCAATGCTGCCAGGAGCTCATCGGCATCCCTTGGGATGCGGTCCGGTCGACCCTCCATAGCTCAAGCCTTCCGGTGCCGGGATTGATCACAAAGCCAAAATAGAAATTTGCCCAGTTGGTATCGGCAAATATAAATGGCGTCGGAGGGCTGATATTGAGAAAACGCGCATGCTGCGCTATGTGCTGATGCAGATCGAATGAATATCCGATCTTTTGATAGGCCTTGATCCAGCAGAATTTTGCAGCTTCTTTGATCATTTTGCCGGTCATGAGCGGAGATGGGACATCTGCAAAGGCCTGCATCGCTTCAGAGATCTTCTCATCAAACCGGTCTCCGAACAGCCTCCTTAGGATCACCTTGAACTCCCTGCCCGGAACAATCGGCAGAGTCTGGTAAAGGAAGGAGTCGATCTTTTCAGCCGCCGCCCGCCGGTATTCAGAATTTGGAGAAGCGTTTGCTAAGATCAGGCATTCGAGGACTTTTGTTCTAAAAGGGATTATTTTCAGAGGATCTTTTGTTGGAGCAAATGTCTTATGGAGATGATGGCTGAGAAGGGGAGGCAGTTCAGCAGAAAAGAGATCGATCAGCAACTGCTGTTCTTGAGAATCCAAAAGCATTCTAGCATAAAATTGATGGCTCGGCGAGAAGACCTGATCGCGGACCCAAGTATAGGTAAAGCCCTCCTCTTGCCACCCCTCTTTGTATAAACGGATCGACGGTTGCAAAAGAAAAGCGTGCGAAGGGGAGGCCATGAGCAATGATTGCTGCGTGTTTTTAGCAAAGAGGTCTGTCACATAGGGAGGCTGATTTTTTACACAATCGATCAAAAAGATAAGCAGCTCTGTTTCGTTTTCCACCCATCGGCTCTCCTCCGTCAATTCCCCTTGGCGCCGATAATAGGTCTTTAACAACGTCGTCATCGTCCCGCCAGACGTATAGACCCAGGGCTTTTTCTCTTCGGCTTTTCCGGGAAGCCCTCCTCCAAGATGGACTTTGGCCATCCTTTGGAGAGCCGTTTCTAAAAACAAAGGAGTCCGCACATGATTAACGATAGCGGAGGTTATCCCCAATACTTCCCTATCGCCGCCTTCCCAATCGCAATTGGCTGCTATTTCCGATTCGGTCGCATTGAAGAATTCAGCTAGCGATTCGATATATTGTTCTGCATTGTAGATCAATGTCCAAAGGGCCGGGTCGCTCCTTCCGTGTTTGTAGACAAGCCGGAATCCGGCAGGACTGTCATCGTAAATATCCCCTTGCACATCCTGCATTTCCGCATCGTAGATCTCCTGAAAATACTCGGGGAACTTGGCATCGTATTGCTTGACCAAAAAAGCGAATAAATTCGAGTAGTTGGACCCAACTGCATAGCTCTTGTCCCTCATTTCTAAACAAGCCCGCATATGGTAGGCCCTGCTTTGGAACTCCGCTTGAAGCCTTCTGACCTCAGATTCAGACCCTGCGTTCTTTAGCAGAGCCTCTGTCGCCCTTACCTGGTCGAAGGCGATCTCATATTCGGTCTGATATTTCTGGATGTTCTGATTGGCCTCTGCAATCTTCTCTTCCAAATGATGGTAGACGACCTCCCCGATCCCGCCTCTTTCTTCATGATGCAGCCCTAAGCTTGAATAAAGGTTCCAACGGGAAAATTCCATTTTGACTTCGGAAAATGAGGCCAAGGTAAATTCCCAGGCTTTTAGAAGGGCGTGGTCGCTAAACCCCTTGAATGCCGCCCGGGCCAGCTTTTCAACTCTTGCGAACTTATGGGATAGGTCAATTTTTTCAGAACTTCCTGGGGCTGCGTAAGATTGGGAAAGTTTGCTGCTTTTGGCCCGCGTTAATTCTAAGCGGGCAGCCATCTCGATGTCGCCATCGGTCAATCCATACAGCTCCAATAAGGCCCGATGCAAAAACTGCTCGACCGTTGCGCTTTTTTCCCCTTTAAGCTCCCAGTCGAGGAGCTCTTTGAGCTTTTCCGCCTTTTTCTCCCAGTTCAATCCCTCTTGAATTAGCCCGGAAATAGTGCAAGCAAGCATCAGCCCCGGACTCAACCATGGCTTAGACAAGCTATGCGGACTCGCGACCGGCCGCCTTAGGTCGCCGATTCCTGTGCTTGGGCTAATAGGAACAGAATACTCGACGCCGCCAAATATTCTTTTTAATTTACCTAGCGTCAAAAGCTGGTGAAGATCTTCCAGTAAATTTTGCGGTTGTTCGCGTTGGATAAAAATTGCAGGAGCTGTCGCAAAGCAGGAACCAACGTTTTGACGAAGAGGAGTAAGCAGCGCCGAGAGGACTGCGATCCGGATCTGAGCGTCTGTCAGACCGTTGTGCTGGTAGAGCCCAAGACTTTGCCTGACAATCTCTTCGGCCCAAGAACTGCATAAAGGTTTTTGAAACCGTTTTAACAATTGGACAAGCGATCCGTCATCCCGCAGCTTTTTTAAAATGGCCAATGTGTGCTCGGTAAGACAGGAGTCGTTAAATCCATCTGCATAAAAAAGGTAGCCCTCCTTCTCAAACAAATCGATCCATTGTGCTAGGGCCGTTTGCAAAAATTCCCCCTTTTCATCGATGAGGGAAGCTGCAATGATCCGAGCTCTTTGAAGCCCTCGGACTCGAATACTCTCTTGAAGGGAAGACTGGTCGGTTAAATAAGATAGCAGAGCCTCGTCCATAATGCTCAAGAGCTGCGGAAGCCCTTTCTTGGGGGGGAGGTTCTGATAGATGGAAAATAAAAGCCCCGTCAAGGAAGAGGGATCTGAGCTTGCGCTAGGATAATCTTCATGTGGGCCTGTGTCCATATTTGCAATCGCCAATCAATTAATTATTTATAATAGTGAAGGCAAAACTCGCTTTGGCGGCCAAATTCGAGTTTTACAATTCTCTCCAGAGAACAGTTCAGATTTTTTTTGCCTTTCTATTTTGTCTGTTAGTGATTTAGAATCAATGGTAAAACTTACTCTATGAGATTTCTATGCTGATTCGTATTCATAACCAACAAGAAATAAATCTTCCAGAAGGAAGTTCTGCAAAGGACCTTGCAGAAAAGCTCAACATGCGCAATCCCAACCAGTCCCTCGCTGCAAAGATCAACGGAAAACTCCGCGATCTGAACACAAAGCTCAATGAGGGGGATGAGGTCATTTTAGTCCATTTCGAAGACCCTGAGGGAAAAGAGATCTTTTGGCACACTTCCGCCCACGTCCTTGCGCAAGCGATCCTCCGCCTCTTTCCCAATGCAAAGCCCACCATCGGACCTCCGATCGAAAACGGTTTTTATTACGACTTTGCCGATCTGACCATCTCCGATGCCGATTTTGCAGTGATTGAAAAAGAGGTCGAAAAAATCGTCGGCGAAAATTACATCGCGGAAAGGCATCTGCTGCAAGGGAAAAAAGATGCGATCGAGCGATTCAAGCAAAACAAGTACAAATGCGAACTGATCGAAGGATTCGAGGACGGCGAGATCACCGCCTATTCGCAAGGGGAATTTTTCGACTTATGCCGCGGCCCCCACCTTCCCAACCTCGGAAAGATCAAGGCATTTAAGATCCTTAAGACATCGGGAGCTTATTGGAAAGGGGACTCCAACCGGGAAATGCTCACGCGGATCTATGCGATCTCCTACCCCGACCGAAAGGCCCTTAAGGACTATCTTTTCCTTTTGGAAGAAGCAAAAAAACGGGACCATAAGGTCCTGGGGCCGAAGCTCGACCTCTTCTCTATTCATGAAGAGGCCCCTGGAATGCCCTTTATCCATCCGAAAGGAATGATCGTCTGGAACCGGCTGATCGACATGTGGCGCAAAATGCACACAAAAGCTGGATACGTCGAGATCAAAACTCCTCAGATCATGGGACAAGAGCTTTGGGAGACATCGGGCCACTGGTTCCACTATCGGGAAAATATGTACGCCTTCAATATCGAAGAGCGCCATTTTGCGATCAAACCGATGAACTGCCCAGGCTGCATGCTCTATTACCGCTCCCACACCCACAGCTATCGCGAGCTGCCTTTGCGCGTTGCAGAATTGGGGCACGTCCACCGGCACGAGGCGTCTGGAGCATTAAGCGGACTGTTCCGCGTCCGAAGCTTTCACCAAGACGACGCCCACTTGTTCATGAAGCCGAGCGACATCAAACAAGAGATCATCAACGTGCTTTCTTTAGTTGATGAGACCTACTCGACTTTCGGACTCGCTTATCGGCTCGAGCTCTCAACACGTCCAGAAAAGAGCATAGGAACGGACGAGGATTGGGAAATTGCGACTTCCGGATTAAAGGATGCTCTGGATTCATGGGGACAACCCTATCGGATCAACGAAGGGGACGGCGCATTTTACGGACCCAAGATCGACATCCACATCCGCGACGCGTTGGGACGGTCATGGCAATGCGGAACGATCCAACTCGATATGTCTCTTCCCGAAAAATTCAAACTCGAATATATGGATAGTGACGGACATGCGAAACGACCTGTCATGGTGCATCGCGCACTGTTTGGATCCGTTGAGCGCTTCATGGGAATTTTGATCGAGCATTTCGCCGGCAAGCTCCCGCTTTGGCTCTCTCCGAATCCGATCCGCATCATCACAGTGGCGGACCGGCATGCCCAATATGCGCATGAGCTTGCAATCGAAATTCGGAAAGCGGGCTTATTGTGCGAGGTCGACGATACGAGCGAATCGGTAAACAAAAAAATCCGGAACGCGCAGCTGATGCAGATCAATTATATGCTGACCGTTGGCGACAAAGAGCTGGAAAACCGATCAATCAACTTAAGAACGCGCGACAACGTGGTTCACGGAGAACTTGATCTTAAAACGTTCTTGGGCACTTTGGAAAAGGAACTTGCCGATCGTTCTCTAACGAGCCTATTTCAAAACTCGGATGCAGAGAAAAATTGATGATTTTGAGTCAGTTTTCCAGCTGCGGAAGCAGCCAACGCCCTGTTCCCGAGGACATACTCCTAGCGAGTAGGACTCGGGAACTGGGTGGCAAAATGGCTCAAAAGGGCGATTTTGCCGGACATCCGAATTTGCGATTGGTTCGAATATCTTATTTTTTAAATGAGGGTAGCAAGGAATGAAAAGGATCGCCGTTAGCAGTTTTAAAGGCGGGACCGCAAAGACATCCACAGCCTTGCATTTAGGTGCAGGGCTTGCGAAATTCCATAAACAAAAAGTTCTTCTCATCGACTTTGACGCACAGGCTAATTTGACAACAGGATTGGGATACGATCCTGATGCTCAAGACAGCATGGCGCCCGTGCTGCAAGGGAAGAAAAAAATTGACGAGGTCATCGTTTCGACAGGAGTGAAAAACCTCGATCTGATCCCTGCAGACACATGGCTGGAGCGGGTCGAAGTCACTGGGCAGCTCGCTGCAGACCGGTATTCCCACGAACGGCTCAAAGAGATCTTAAAGCCGCTAAAGTATGACACGATCATCATCGACACGCCCCCTTCTCTTTGCTGGCTGACCGAATCGGCGCTCATCGCAGCTCATCATTCCCTTGTCTGCGCAACGCCAGAATTTTACAGCATCAAAGGCTTGCAGCGCCTCTCTCAGTTTATGCAGAGCATCGGACAGCGCCACAGCCTTGAAGTGCTCGGCGTCGCTCTTTCCTTTTGGAACCCGCGCGGGAAAAGCAATGATGCGTTTTTGGAAGTGATCGAAACGACATTCCCCGGAAAAATCTTGAACTCGAAAATCCGGCGCGATATCCGCGTATCGGAGGCCTCTGTGTATGGAAAGCCGATCTACGAAACCTCTCCCAAGAGCAGGGCTTCCGAAGACTACCTTGCATTGACAAAAGAACTCCTAAAATTCATGCGCACGACTTGATATGTAAAACAGCTGGACATTGCTATGGCGAAAATGAACTCCCTTCTTACTCAGCGATTAAAAGTAGCTACGGAAAAGCTCTCGAAGATGACCAATCTGGTCGAAATGTCCTCAACGGGCAATCTATCGAGCTTCTCAGGCGTTTTCCGCGTATCCCCCTTATCGGAAAGAGAACAGGAATCCCTGCAGCAAATCCTTGATCATTTTCGGAAAGAGGCCCAAGAAATCTCGGAAGATCTAACAGAGCTCTCCGCGATTACTGCAGAAGTCAAAGCGATCAACAACCAAGCGATCATTCTGCACGGAGAGAGGATTCAAAAAGCGCAAACCATCTTAAAAAAATACCGCGATGGAGCATTCAGCGCCTGGCTTGTCGCCACATATGGAAACCGGCAGACACCCTATAACTTTTTGCAGTACTACGAGCTTTATACATCGCTTCCCCACACTCTGCATTCCAAGCTGGATGAAATGCCGCGGCAAGCCGTCTACAGCTTGGCCAGCCGTGAAGGGTCTTTCGATCAGAAACAAGAGATCGTTGCGAGCTATCGAGGCCAGCCCAAGCAGGAACTGCTCAGTCTGATCCGTCAGACATTTCCTCTGGCAGAATCAGACAAGCGGGCCCAAAATTTGGGCGATTTTGCGATCAGCTCCTTGAAACGGCTGCACCTGCAATTAAGCACGGCTCCATTTAACCCGACTTCCTCTCAGAAAAAACAGATCAATGAATGGTTGAAAGCCCTGAAAACATTGATGGAAAACGCCTGCCCATGATGAATGACAAGATCTACCACTCTCCGCTCTCTGCACGCTATGCCAGCCAGGAAATGTCCTATCTCTTCTCTCCCCATCATAAGTACACTGTTTGGAGAAAGCTTTGGATCGCTCTAGCAAAAGCCCAGCAAATGTGCGGTCTGCCGATCACCGATGCGCAAATTCAATCTCTTTTGCAGCATGTCGATAAAGTCGATCTTGCTAAAGCCGAAGAATATGAAAAGCAGCTGCGCCACGATGTAATGGCCCACATCCATGCCTATGGCGAACAGTGCCCGGAAGCAAAAGGGATCATCCACCTCGGCGCAACCTCATGCTACGTAACTGACAATGGCGACCTGCTCCAAATGCGCGAAGCATTAAGGCTCATCCGCAATAAAACGATCCAAGTGATCCGGCAACTCCAGCCTTTCGCTGCCCAATACGCCCATCTTTCCTGTTTGAGCTATACCCATTTCCAGGCCGCCCAGCCGACAACAGTCGGCAAACGCGCCTGCCTATGGCTTCAAGACTTTCTCATCGACTTAAAAGACCTCGAACATGCGATCGAAGAGATCCATTTCCTAGGCGTCAAAGGCGCCACAGGGACGCAGGCCTCATTTCTCTCCCTGTTCCAAGGCAATCACCATAAAGTCAAAGAGCTTGAGACTTTAGTTGCAAGGGAGATGGGATTTAGCCGCATCCTCTCTATTTCAGGACAGACCTACACAAGAAAGCAGGATATCCGCATTGCAGCAACGCTGGCGAGCCTCGCCGCTTCCGCCCATAAATTTGCAACCGACCTCAGGCTTCTTTCCCACCTCAAAGAGGTAGAAGAGCCGTTTGCAGAAAAACAAGTCGGCTCTTCCGCCATGCCCTACAAGCGCAACCCTGTCCGCTGCGAAAGGATCTGCGGCCTTGCCCGCTTCCTCATCTCATTAAATGAAAATGCACTCTACACGGAATCTACCCAGTGGTTGGAAAGATCGCTTGACGACTCGGCTAACCGGAGGCTCTACATCCCCGAACTTTTCCTTACTGCAGATGCCATTCTCAACCTTTTGTGCAACGTCACGGCCAATCTCGTCGTCCACCCTAAAATGATTGAAAAACATTTGAACGAAGAACTACCATTCCTTGCAACAGAACACATCCTCATGGAAGCTGTCAAAGCAGGCAAAGACCGGCAGCAAGTCCATGAACGGCTTCGGATCCACAGTTTAGAAGCGAGCAAACAGATCAAAGAACACGGACAGCCCAATGACCTTCTCCAACGCATCGCCAAAGACCCTGCCATTGGATTTACACTCCAGCAAAT
>JAFEGF010000092.1 GCA_018240225.1 Verrucomicrobiota bacterium | reverse complement strand
CGCACGATCGGAGTCCCTTTGCCATCCCTTGCTTCCAATCGGTCGCAGACGATCTGGATAGCGATCCCGACAGAGCGGGCAAGGCCGAATAAGACGGTGTAGTACTCAGGATAGGAAAAGCCTGCTGCGGTCAGCATCGTGCCGGAAATGGCGTCCACATTGGGATGGGGATCTGAGATTTTGGGATTTTCCGCTAGCACTTTGGAGCCTTCTTTCCTTAAGTGCAAGGCGATCTTGACCAATGGATGCTTGGCGTAATGCTTCTTGACAAAGTTGTATTGGACGGTTGCTCGAGGATCTTCTACACGCAGGACAGCGTGTCCGAAGCCGAAGACGAGCTGGTTGGTTGCTAAGCGATGGCGGATCAGCTTTTCCACCTGTTCCGCTGTGGCGTCCTCGCCTACTTCGTCGAGGACATCAATCACGAACTCGAGGCAGTCCTGGTTCGCTTTGCCATGCCGCGGGCCGGCCAAAGCGCACATAGCAGAACAGATCGATCCGTACATATCTGCGAGGCCGGAAGCTACCGATTTGCCCACAAACGTTGATAAGTTGCCGCCGCCATGGTCATAGTGGAGGATATTGAACAGCTTGAACGCTTGGACCAGCTCTTTCTTGTCAGCTTTAGGAACCTTGAGCATATGAGCGAAGTTCTCCATGTAGCCGATCTTTGGCTGGGGCTCTGGAGTGGCTCCCCATCCTGCATGGTGGTTGATCACGCAGGCGACAAGCTGAGGCATTTTTGCAATGAGGTTGATGCAGTCTTCCCGATAGTCGCCGATCGCTTCGAACATCCCGAGAAGAAGGATCGCAGCGCTGAAGAGTTTCATCGGATGGCCTTTGCGAGGCAGGGCATAGATCGCTTTGATGACTTCTGGATGGAGCAAGGAACGGTCTGCAAGCAGCTCGCCGAATTCTTTGACCTCCTGGGCATTCCCCTCTTTGCCATAATAGAGGAGATAGATCACTTCGATCGGTTCCCGCTCCGCAAGCTGGTCGACAGGTTTTCCAATGTAGAACAGCCCTTTTTGCGGATCGACGTGAGATGTCGTGCAATAGCCGACGGGAAATCCGCGCAAGCCTGTATCGAGCTTATCTTTTGTGATCTCAAAAAGAACCTCCTCAGACATGGCAGCTACTCCCCGTTGTTATAATAAATGGGCGACAAGGTCCCGCTCTTCGATCAGCTCTTTTTCCGACAAGCGGATCTTAGCTTCGAAGAAAGGGTCCCATGGAACATTTTTGACGATCTCGATCTGTCCGTTTCCGCGGCTTCGGCATGGGAAGGAAAAGATCAGGTCACCTCGGATCCCGTATGGATTCCCTTCTGAACACATCCCGACAGAAAACCACTCCCCTTCCGCTGTCGGCAGAATAAGGGACTGGATCGAATCAATGGCGGCATTAGCAGCAGAGGCAGCAGAAGATTTTCCTCGGGCCGCGATGACCGTAGCCCCTCTTTTCTGCACCTGCGGAATGAACTCTTCCTCGCACCATTTCCGGTCCTTAATGAGGTCCAAGGCAGGCTTTCCGCGGATTTTGGCATTCATAAAATCGGGAACTTGCGTCGCTGAATGGTTTCCCCAGACACAGACATTGGAGACGTCGGTAACAGCCGCTTTAGCTTTTTGCGCGAGGATCGATGCCGCCCTGTTCTGATCGAGCCTCATCATTGAAAAGAAACGATTTTTAGGAATGTTCGGAGCATGGTTCATCGCAATCAAACAGTTCGTGTTCGCTGGGTTGCCGACGACGAGAACGATCACATCTTTGGCAGCGGAGGCGTTCAATGCCTTGCCCTGCTCGATAAAAATTTTGCCGTTTTCTCCTAAGAGGTCTTTCCTTTCCATTCCCGGGCCGCGCGGCTTGGCGCCGATCAAAAGAGCATAATTGACGCCTTGGAACACATCGGTTGGATCCGATCCAATTTTGATCTCTTTGAGAAGAGGAAAAGCGCAGTCCTCCAGCTCCATCACAACCCCTTTCAAGGAATCGATGGCGGCTGGAAGTTCAAGAATATGGAGGGCGATCGGCTGGTCCCTTCCTAGAAGGTCCCCTGCTGCTATGCGGAAAAGGATGCTATAAGCGATCTGTCCTGCACCACCAGTGACAGCTACTCTCTTAATCGGTTTGGTCATAGGAAGCCCCTTATTAGAGGTAATATATTATTTTAATCTTAGACATCTAAAGATATATTTATCAAGTTTTCCATAAATTAAAATTTAAACTCATTAGCTTTCGAGAATTAAAAATCTAAATGCAATTCAAAACAAAATCATAATTAACTATAATTAATAGCGTATAAAGAAAGAATAAAATCATGTCCATTAAAGAAATTAGAATAAACTCAGATCATTGGACGCAACGGCCTTTATCAAATAAAAGCTCCCAGCTTTTCGTCGACCCCTCATTTTTTTCACGACCCTCCCAACCCTCCTACAGCTGCCCTCCCGTCTCCCCTGTCATGCCCCTGCATCAAAAATTGACGCAGCCTCCCGCCCAAAAACTGGACAAGCTCCATCCTAAGCCAGACCGTTCCTATGTCCACTACGTCGATGAAGGGATGTGGCAGGCACGTATCCACTTCAGAAAGGATGCTTCCCCATCTGTGACCGCCGCCCGAATCCAAGCCGCTGCAGGGCCCTCCTATGAAAGCTTGGACGCCCTATGCGAAGCAGAACTGCAGCGCCGTTATCCAGAATACCGCGTGATCGATGGTCTCAAAGCGCGGATAAAAAATAACTTTCCCAACCTGACCCGATGGATAATGGGCACCGAAAACTTCTACAAGGAACTGACCGCAAAAGAGGTCAACAAATACAAAAAACAGATCGCCTTCAGCGCATGCAACCGGGACGACCTGATCTCTGAACCGACAATCGACTCTCCTGCCTTGAGGCAATCGCTTGGAATATCCAGCGATACGGTATTAAAGTCGGAGCACATCTTTGCTAAAAATAGTCCGATGAACGGGCTCAGCTTCCGCCGAGGTACAGAAACAGTCTTATTAGACCAGGCCATCGCCTGCAGCAGCGATCGAAAAGTCGAAAACACAGGGAACCTGCGCGTTGTCAAAGACGCAAGCGGGCAGAGCGTCGCCTACACGGGAAGGGTCGATTCCGACCACAAGGCCAAAGAACAAGCCTCGTTCATTTTCTTCAACGAATTGAAATCGGGAATGAAAGGGATCACGCAAACGGTCTCTTCAGATGGATCTACCGTCTATGAAATGGACTACATGCTCAACTGCCTGCTGTCTGCACCCTGGATATGGAAAAAAGAATCGACAATTGCTACATTCCCCGAGCGGGAATATATCGAGAACCAGATCAAGGCCCTAAACGGCTTAAGGGACCATGGGGTTCATACGTTAACCGACCCTAACGACCCTTCGAGAACTTACAGGGTCAAGTTCAACCCTATCCTTGTCTCCGACTCCTTCAACCTCTTTGTGCGCCTGCAAAAAGTGCTCCCTCCCTTTTTTACCGGAGAAGAAAGAGCATCTGAGATCACAGAAGAAGGAATGACGGGCCTTGAAAAAATTGCAGCTAGAAAGATCGGCCAACTCCAAAGGGAAAAAAAATATGAGGACCTCGCTCAAGTCCAAGGGCATTTGAAAAAGCTGGACGAACTGGAAAAGGACACGAAAATGGAACCGGAAGATCGGATCTTGGCCAAGATCCTCTATCGCGACCACCTCTGCAAACTGCTTGGCATCCCGATCGTATACCATTGCAAGAGCAGCACGGACAGGACGAGCATTACGATCGCCCTTTCACAAGCTTTGGGCCAATGGATCGCCCTGAAACAACCCCTGCCCAGCGACCTTACTTTGCTCTTAAAAGACTGGCGCTTCAAAGAACTCTTTGCAGCCAATTGGATGGCGGGCCACCAGATCACCCGGCATGCCCGAGGAGGGGAAGGGACGGTTGCCGGCGAAACCCTCAACCCCAAAAATTTGGGACTTTCACTTAGCCGCGGAATGTCGCAAAATCCGATGATCGCCAAGCTCGTCCCAGAACGCTACCTAACCGACTACTCCTTTTTTGAACGGGGTGGACGAAAGGTGCTGCCAAACTGCATGAAAATCCTCGGTCTCATTGCGGTCAGCTTCATTCTGATCCCCGTCGGACTCCTGCGCCTCCTTACAGCCCCATTTAGGGGCCACCGGATCACCCGCTGGGACCTCTTGTTCCCCTTAATGCCTTTAATGACCCTGAAAAATCTACCAGGCCTACTCCCCGACAAGGTCTTGAATGAAAGCTCTCCCCAAGTGGGCGGCCGCAAGCTGATTGCCGGTGGAAAGAATGCCAAAGGGTCCGACGACAATCATTAAGCTTTAGCCTCTGCTAAACACCCGCATCAATTAAAAATTAGAATCAATCATTTAGCTCAAAAAAAGTCTAATCTCTAAAAATTCTCTTGATTGACCGAATGGCATCCAGTCTGTTATGCTATGCCAACTTTACTAGGAAATTCTTTTTATGAGCTCTATCCTCACCGTCATCTTGATGTATGCAACATGGTCGAGCGTGTTTTCTCTAGGGAAAATGACGCTTGAATTCTGTCCTCCCCTGTTTTTGACCGGTGCACGGATGATCCTAGGCAGCTTATTTCTCCTTGGCTTTTTAGCGATCGCAAAGCGCTCCAGCTTTTCCTTGAACAAGAAGCAGTTGATGTCGATCGGCATCCTCGCTTTTTTTAGCATTTATTTAACGAACGCCCTCGAGTTTTGGGGACTTCAGTACCTCTCTGCAGCTAAAACCTGCTTTATCTATAGCCTATCTCCCTTCTTTGCAGCCCTGTTCTCCTATCTGCATTTCCAAGAAAAAATGAATACACGGAAATGGATCGGCCTCTCGATCGGATTTGTGGGA
This sequence comes from Verrucomicrobiota bacterium, assembly GCA_018240225.1. Classification (GTDB taxonomy): domain Bacteria; phylum Chlamydiota; class Chlamydiia; order Chlamydiales; family Rhabdochlamydiaceae; genus Acherontichlamydia; species Acherontichlamydia pituitae. Next base: position 4,690 of record JAFEGF010000092.1, on the reverse strand, counting down.
TTTATCCCTGTCTTGCTGACTCAGACAGGCTCAGAAGAACTGATGAACGCGTTTAGTTTCCTTTCATGGCCGACGCTTGCAATCATGGGAGCTGCCCTCTGCTCCGTCTACGGCTGGGTCATCCTCCGGTTGATCGTCAAAGACCAAGAAATTTCTCCGATGATGGCCAACGGCTCAAGCATGCTTATCGGAGGGATCCTGGCCTTCGTCCATTCCTTCTTCGTTGAAAATTGGAACCCGCTTCCCATCGCATCAGCTGACTTTGCCCCCTTTTTAAAAGGAACTTTGCTGATGACCCTTATTTCCAATATCATTTGCTACAACCTCTATGGAATGCTTTTAAAGCGGTTCACAGCAACCTTCCTATCCTTCATGGGCCTCTTAAGCCCCATCTTTGCATCGATCAACGCTTGGATCTTTTTGGGAGAATCCCCATCATGGATCATCTTCCTATCCACAAGCATTGTTTCATTAGGCCTTTGGATTGTCTATCGGGCCGAACTTAAGCAAGGCTACATTGTGAAAAGCACAAAGCAGCCCTTGCCAGTCCCCTCTGAAGGCGCTTAAAATCCGACCTGGGACTCTTGCCCAATAAATCAATTTTTTGAAGATTTGGCTTTTTAGAACAATACATTTTCATAATGCAGCGGCGTCAATTTCGCCCTTAAAGGACCCTGCTTTCTTGCGACTTTAAGATCTAATTGCAAACAGATAAGTTATAGAGAGGAAAATGCACCAGAATGAGCAATCGCTCGAAAAGCGCAATGTCTAAACGCAAAAAAACCTGCTAACTTTTTCTTGTAAGAAGTTAGCAGGTTCATCAAATCGTCGAATCGGTATATCTTCTCGGCGCTTGTTAAAACTCAAAGAGACCGCGGAACGTTCCACCTTGCAGTGTCAAGCTGCCGTTAGATTCATAGTAGCCATTGTTCAATGTACCAGGGAAGACAAAACGGGGAGCATTATTCTGACTAAACCAAAACAGAATCTCATACCCCGCTGAAAATAAAAGACGGTATCTTGACTTGCTGAATGTTGTCTGCCATTGCAAACCAAGCCCTGTTTGTACGTTGGCCTTTAAATTACTGGTTTCACTTTTAACATTTCCAGATGGATGAGCTCCACTGATATTGACTCCGGTAATGCGATTCTTAACCTTCACATCAAAGTGTCCCCAAAGTAAAGATCCTGCTAGATCGCCGTAGATGCTCCATTGGCGGTTAAAGCAGAAGTTCAAATTGATTCCACCGAATATACCGGCTCCCCAAAAATCATTTTTAACATGGACTTTTTGAGTTCCTGTTGCAGGCCCGAATAGTCCAATGCCGCCAGGCCCGCCGTGAAAGTGTTGGCTGAAATGCTGGTCGATCCAAGCGCCTCGAACTCCAAAAATAGGTCGAAGCGTAAGAGATCTGCTGACAAAGTAGTCTCTTTGCAACGTAGCATCAACGGTATTGTACTCGATTGAGTAATGCGATTTAGCATGTGTTGCAAACCAAGCAACATTCGGCAGCGAAAAGAATGTAGGAGAGAAATCTGGGTTCGAGGTGTGATGATGAACGGTTGATGAGTTGCAATATCTCGTCCAAAGAGCTTTCAATTCCCAACTGTCATATGGCAAGTGAAGTCCAATCCCGACGCGAAAACCGCCATTCCAGTCAAAATCATGGGTAAGGAGCTTTCCTTTGTGCATGACACCGCTCGCAAAAGGATCAGGCGACTTGACTGCGTATTCCATTCCTTCCTGCTCTGCTTTCCAGTAAAGGCCATAACCTTCAATAATAAAGCTGACTTCGTCTCTTAACTCTGGACGGGAAGGTTGCGTAACGCCCAACCTGTTATTAGCTTTTTTCTCTTCAAGTTGAGACACTTTATTTTCCAAATCTGTTAGCGAATCGGTCTGTTGCATTGGCTGACTAACTTGGCTAAGAAGTGGTGCATGAGCAAAGCCAAAGAGGGCTGTCGAAGTAAAGAGCGATGCTGCAATTAGAGGTATCGCTTTAAGTGATTTTTCCAACATTATCCATTTCCTCTTTTAATTTTTTCACACCATTAAAAATCAAAGCGTGCTGATAAAGTTCCACCCTGCATGCCTAAATCTCCGTCGTTAGGAAGAAAGGCTGGGTTGAAAAGTGCTGGCGCCAACACCTTGACCAATTGGTTCTGGTTGAACCACTCGGTAAATTCATAGCAGGCCAAAATTGTAAAATGATACCTGCCATTTGCGTATCCAGTTTCCCATTGCAGGCCAATAGCGCCTTCTACGTTAGCTTTCACACGATTATAATCGGCTTTATATCCAGGTTTAATAGAACCTAAATTTTGACCTGGGAATTGAAAATTTAATTTAAGATCAAATTCTCCGTAAAGCAGCGATGCAGAAGCCGCGCCAAAAAAACTCCAATGCTGGTTTACACGGAAATTCAACTCCGTTCCAGCTCTTAGCCCACCGGAAAAATAGTCATTTTTAGTTCGGGTATTGAGATCAAATAAGTTGGGGTCATTAAGAAGATGAACACCCTCATATTCAAACTTCGTGTGCTGACGGATGAAAGCCCCTCTTAAACCGACAAATGGACGTGCTGATAAGGCCTTTGTTAAATAGAAAGAACGTCCCAGTTCCAAATCAACAACGTCATACATGAGGTGCCATTTCGCATGTGCATGCTGCGTTTCACCGCCGCCGATAGTGACAGGAATCCATAAAGCTGCAAGAGATCCACCAGAAGGCGGACGAGAGGACGAAGAAGAATGATTATGATAACGAGTCCAGTTCAAAAAAAGGTCCCACTGATCATAGCGGAAATTATATCCGAGCCCTATGCGAAACCCAGGCCCCCAATCAAATCCAATATCTTTTAATTTACCATGATTAATGGTCACATCTAGCGGACCAAATATATTGGAAGTATTAATAGGAGATTTGGAGCTAAGAGCGTACTCGATTCCATCTTGAACTGCTTGCCAATAAAGAAAATCAGCAACGATAAATGCGCCGCTGTTATAACCATCCATTCTTGTTGTGGGATTTTTACCGCTAACAGTGTATTGGGTATTATCTTGCGTTAGCTTCTCGACTCGAGCTTCGAGAGCATCAATCCGACTAGATTCAAGCGCAAACCCCTGCGCGTTGGCAATCATCAATAGCGACAATGCGGAAAACGGAAGTACCGAATTTATCTTTTTGAACATTATCCCATTCCTTTTTTGTAATCCCATTTCTTCCACCAATTAAAATTCAAATCGACCTTTGAGGGTCCCACCTTGCAAACCAAGGTCTCCATGGAACCGGCCTGACGCGCCATTCAAGTATCCTGGAGCAAACTCGCGAGGGAATTGGTTCATCAGGAACCACTCGACAAATTCATAGCCTAAGCCAAGAGAAAACCTGCAACGGTCCTTGCAAAAATAGGTTTCCCATTGGAGCCCTAAGATGATCTCAATGTTTGGCCGCGCTGCATTAAAGTCACCGCTTAAATGAGACGTCATCGAGTTGTTCTTCGTGGTCATATTTTCAGCTGTATCAAAGCGCCCATAGAGCAGAGAACCTGAAATTTCACTGAAGAAACTCCAGTAGCGATTGAAATGCCACCCTGCATTAAATCCGGCGCGAATACCGCCACCTTGGTAATTCGATTTTCCTTTTGTCGTTAAAGGTGAATAGTTGGCTCCCTCAGCAAAAGTAAGGCCTGTGTAGTGATATCGTGTGTGCTGATAAATGAAAGCGCCTCGCGCACCGATAAAGGGACGCACCGAAATTGCTCGGCTAACAAAATAATTCCGGCCTAACTCAAGATCAACAACGTTGTAATTCAAATGGTAATGACCAGTTGCATGAGATGCAACTCCATTAAGAACAAAAATACCAGATTGCTTATTCGTTACAGTAGCCCATAGGGGTATTAAAGCATTGTCGCCGCTAACATGCGCAGATCGTTCGCTATGGTTTGTATACCGAGTGTACTCTGCTTTCAGATCCCATGAATCACCGCCTAAGATCCCGCCTAAACCGACGCGGAACGCTGGATTCCAATCGAAATCCATATCGATGATTTTCATTTTGTTTTGATAGCCTAAGCTAGCGTTATTCCCCTTAACTGCGATTGGAATTCCATCAAGATCTGCTCTCCAGTAAAGGAAATCTGCTGTTAGAAAAAACGCATTGCGGTGGTTTTGAGGACGAGCAGGATAAGCAGTGTTCTTACCGCCAATCTCATTTTCATCGTTTTTTACAGAAATCGCATCGATCTTATTTTTTAGCTGCTCCAGGCGCTGTGCATCATCAGCGCTTAGCTGTGTCATAGCAATGAGCGAAGTTAGAGCGAGAGGATATAACTTGTAAAATTTCTCGTTCATCATTCGGATCCTTTTTTAAAATGGGTAACTTATCCACTGGGTTGCGTTCTAAGGCTCCACGATACTCAAAAATGATTTTTAAACAAAAGAAATTTTCCGAAAAAAGAGTTGCCTAGCTGCATAACAACTTCTATTTCCATAGAGAAATCAATGCGCAAAATAGCTAAAAAAAATCAACCGAAAATGGACTCAGAGATATGTATGAACGATATTGAACTTTAGTATTACAGATACAAAAAAAAAGAAAATTCACAGACAAAAAAAAGCCTCGATTAGTTGCCTAATCGAGGCGAATGAAAAACTTGGCAGCGACCTACTCTTCCATACTCTTGAG
>JAFEGF010000091.1 GCA_018240225.1 Verrucomicrobiota bacterium | reverse complement strand
TTTATTTAACCGGGAAGGGGTTAGAAACCCCTTCCCGGTTAAATAAACTCCTCAGTGGACAAATAACCGGAGGCCTTTGACCCTAAAAAGTTGCAAAGTCAAGCTAATGTTCAGGCGTTTCATTTGCTGCAGGAGTAAATCTCAAGGGACCATGCAATGCAAAAGGGATCAGGGGCGAATGGTGGAGCTTACTGAACTTCTCTCCAAATAGATCAAAGATTTTTTCTGCAAGGCGCAGGTAAGACATCGCATAGACTTTTTGCCTCTCTGGATCCGCAGGGTCGCTTCCATCGGACGGGTCGATGAAATAGACACGCCCTCCTCTGCTACCCTCATGATCTGCACCGATCACGATAATGCTATGGGTCGGGCTGCTTCCATCTGTTTCAATAGCTGATCCAACTGGCCAGCACCAGATCGTTTTTCCATGCAACTTATCGTCCAACGGCTGGCAATCAGCATGATAAAACGTGCGCCCGAATAATCCGCTCATAAACATAGGACCGCGCTCTATTAGCTCTTGGATCAGTCCAGTAACCGGCTGATGAGGGCTCCATCTCGACTCGCGCATCTGATAGACATCCCTTGCAATTGTTCTAATAGCAAGCGTGGAAAAAAATGTCGCTTGGAACTCATACGGCAGCTTTTCCAATTCCAATGTCTGCCATGGCCGTAATGCCCTTTCTTTTTCAAATTCAATATGAGGATCTGTTTTTAATATTTTTAAATATTGGGCATGGATAGCGATCGTTCTGTCTAACTTTCGACAGTATGCAAATTTGCTTAGATCGGTGTATTTTATTTGCGCGCTAAAATCTTTCATCAATTCCGCTAACTTAACGACAGAGCTGTTCTCGCCGTAAGAGATCTTGGACTGCACCAAAATAGCCTCTGGAGAAGAGGCTTGAACAAGTTTCTTCAATAAAGGATTTGAGCGATATTCATGGACCAATTCTTCTTCTCTCAATGTCTCCTTGCGGGCTTCCGTCAGCGCCTTCCGATAGGAGGAGATCAACTTTTCTAAAACCCGCTGCTTCAAAAAACAGGCTGGCGCTTTCGGACCATACTGCTCTCTTAAGAACTTTAACGCGTAGTACCAACAGATCGGGCCTTGGGGAGATTTTTGGACAACCCTTTCCCTTGTGTCCTCCCCTTCTTCCGGACGGGCGATTTTAGGATCCGGCTTTCCTTGAGGAAGCAGAAAAAAAATGGATTCCTTAACAGAAGCAGCACACATAGGAAGACCTCTAGAAGAAAAAAAGAAAGAATGGAGTTCTAATACTAGCACTACTCTGTCTTTTCTTTTGATAGGTAAACCTATTTTGAACAGCCACCAATGAAAAATTGGAAGCTTTACAACCTTTTGCCATTTGAGTAAAAAGAAGAAGAGCCTATCTGGAATCTAGAGAGAAAACGGTGGGAGAAGATTTTGAGATGATTTTTGTGTTTTTCGACGAGGGAATATTCATCATATTTCAAAGTAGAAAACCACTAAAGCGCTCCAAAGGTTCACCAAATTTTTTCTCTAGCTTGCGGATAGGCTCAAAAAACGGGGGCATTAAGTGAAGAAAAAAAGGATCATCGGCCTAATCGCATTAGCGGCAGGGATTTTTCTGATTTGCTATGCGGTCCATTCCTTTAACAAGATTGCTAATGCGAAGGGATTCGAATCGGATCTTGAAGATTTTTTTACTCATAATCCTTCCGTCTGGAACCCTTTGATCGAGTTCTTCGGAGGAAAGGCCCAAGAAGAAGTTTCTAAGTACGATCTTCCTGTCACGATCATGATGCTCTCCGGCATCGCTCTAACGATAGGAGGGGCTGTCACACTCATCATCAGCTGCAAAAAAAAGCCTAAAACGTGAAGGCCAGCCAGCCTGATGTGGAGCCATCCTCATCACAGACTGAGGCCACAACGAATGCTTGAAATGAGGCCGTAGCGTCTTGCTGCTTGTAGCCATCGATCAAGCTCAAGACCTCAGGACCTTCTAAACAAACGATCCCAGCCCCTTCCTTGTGGGGTATAGCCGGCGCTGCTTTTTTTGTTCTCTGGCAACTGTTTCATGGACACCAAAAATCCGCCTTCTTCCGTCTTGACTGACTTCGATCTCCATATCTGAACGGAAGATGATCTCCGCTGCGCCAGCTTCGTCGCGCAGTCTCCTTGCGCTGACATCTGTATCCTTGAAGGATAACTTTGATAATTTGCGGATCTCGCTGTAGTTGCGTTGAATGACCCTCACCTGCTTTTTAGAGGAATCAGGAGCGATCGAGTGGTGCGCCTTTCCACGGAATCCTCTTAACTCCCTTCTTGAGGACTCGGTAAGCTCTTCATAGTAATGATATTTCATAGGGCTTTTTATATCGACAGGGCTATCGAATGGCCTTGCTGCAGCAGAGCTTCTTGGAGGCGACTTAGGCTCTGGAATTGCTTCTGCTGTTTCGACAGGAAAAGAAGGCGGAGAGTAGACAAATGGAGAACTGGCATCTGGAATACGATGGGACATAGATTGACCTGAAAAAAAATGGAGAGAAGAGCGGCACCATACAAACTGCATGAAATGTTTCCCAAGGAAACTTAAAAAATCAGGAAGCAAAGAGAGTTTTAGAAGTTGGACTTCCAGCAGCAGTGCTCTTCTAAAGGAATGATGGGTATCATCCGCTTGACTGGCTGATAGATTTGACGATTTGTCACAACGCGAGGTTTTCTTAGCTTGGTGAATTTGTATAAAGGCAAGGAAAGAACGAATCCGCCTTGGTACAAAGTTCCAAAATGATTGTCGCTGCTCACAATGAACGATAAGGCAAAATAATCGCCAAACTGAGGTTGGATGGCAACCTGCCCTCCCCATACTTGCGGATGTCCCGATTTTCCCGTTAGAAAATAGGGGCCTCCTGATGCATAGAGCATAAAGTCGCCCGACTCGGCAGCCAAAAGGCTCAGTCCGATATTGCCGCCGAATAAAGCTTTTTCTTTCTTCTTTCTGACAGCTTTATAATCGCCGATATAGTCGTCATAGGTGCATTTTCTGACGTGTTTTGTATTGCCTAGCGGGATATATCCATTGGCATTCAATTCCCACCGTCTTCCGATCAGCTCCGCTCCAATTCCTAATTGATGATAACCGCCATGGTTCCCTCCACGGAAGCTATAAAATGCGTTGAAGCCTACCATGGCAGGAATCTTGTCTGACAGAGATCTTCCTCCGACGCCCAAATTCGCTGCCCATTGATTCTCAAAGATAAATATCCCTTGCGCCTCGATGAACGGCATGACGGCGAATGCTGGGTATTCAGGAGCGAACATGACATCAAGGCCGCTATAGCCTCCATCATATCCAATGCCATTGCCAACGACGCCAAATGCCGTTATCCGTTTGGGGATCGGTTTCTTATTCCATCTCTCAGAGTTAAGCGTCGACCGCTCGTTCGGGTCCTGCAAAACTTCTCTGGCGCGGGCCGTATGCGCAGCAGTTTCAGTGCCGACCGGCATTGCCGGCCACCTACGTACCTCGACCTTCTTCATGGATTTTAAGTATGAAGAAGCCCCTTGCTTACCATGGATTTGGTAGGCATAGATCGCTAAAACCGCAGAAACAGCTATTAAGCCAAATCGATTATATCGAATATGAACCCCCTCCTCCGGTGCGTACAGAGACCCTATTCTTTCTCAGCCATAAACGTTTAACGCGCAAAAGTAAATAAAAAATTAATTTTTTTTCAAATTATTCACCAAAGTTAAAAAAAGAACATTAATCTAATCCAAAAAAAACTGGACATGAACTGAATTCAAAAGTAGGAAGTTTTACAAAAGAGCTCACTGATCAATTTTCGAAAAAAATTTCTACCTCATCATGAAAAACATTTTAGAAAAAACTATTTCTTTTCAAAAAAAGTCTACTTTGATTTCATTGTTCATCTTAATAAGCGATAAAGCTTATGGGGATTTTTACCTTTTGCAGAGGTGAAAAGCATCTTGATCAATCCACAACTAAGGTGGTTCTCATGAAAAGAATATTATCAGCGCTATGTCTATGTGTTTCGGCGCACTTGATCGGTAATGAAATTGATTCGTGGTCTTCTCCGCCTACAACGATTTCCTCTGGAGGAGTTGATGCATCAGACCCTCATATAGGAATGGCCACAAGTGGAGATATCGTTGCTGCATGGCTTGAAAACGGACTTGTTGTTTCCAGATCAAAACCCCTGAGCAACCCGTGGGATACCCTTGCTACTCTATCAGGGAACGGCGCTACTTCGCCACAACTCGCTGTAGATCCAAGTGGAAACGCAACAGCTATCTGGGTTGAAGGCGGTGCGGTAAAGACAGCCAATAAACCTTCTGCCGGTTCATGGAGCAGTGCAACAAGCCTCTCAGCATCAAGCTCTTCGGCGCCTCAGATCGCAGTACGTTCCAATGGAGACCTCGTTGCGGTGTGGGTGGAAGGCGGAGTGATCAAATCCTCGACACAACTGTTCGGTGGAAGTTGGTCAGCAGCTGATACTCTTTCAGCATCTGGCGCTGATTCTCCACAAGTCGCAATAGGAGATAATGGCGATGTGTTTGCCGTATGGCATGCGCAAAACGGGATCTCCCTAATCGAAACAATTTACACAGCAACGAAAGCTATCGCAGGGTCCTGGAGTGCGGCAGCAACTATTTCCGATGCTAACACAAACAGTGTGATTCCACAAATTGCAGTCGATCCGAACGGCAATGCCACTGCAATATGGTTTAGTTATAATCTTTCTGGTTCAGATTACACGAATGTCAAAGTTCAATCTGCGGCCTATTCAGCGACCTCCTTTAGTTGGAGCTCTCCTGTTGCGCTCTCAGAAGCGGGCAAAAAAAATCCTGCAAGTCTGCAATTACAAGTCCTCTACAACAATACAGGCCTACCTGTAGTTGCATGGTCTAACTCCTTTGATGGGGCTACATTCCAAGTTGATACTACTCAAAGGGACAACGCAGGAACTTGGAGCCAGCCATTTACCCTTGCTACTAGCTTATACGCTTACACCATCGATATGGCTGTAAGTCCTGTAGGCGACCTCTTTGTGGTCTACATGAACTATGACCCAGGTTCATCATCTGTGGTCATTCAGACAAGAGAGTCTCACATTGGCGGAGTTGGTGCAGGCGGATGGACTGGCCCCGTATTGCTTTCAACGGGGACCTCCAATGCTTTCCCTGAAATCACCGCAGTTGTTACAGGAGGAACTGACTCGAATGCAGCATCAGCTTGGCTTAGCTTCGACGGATCGAACAATCTGCTCCAAGCTGTTACAGGAACTGGCACCCTTGTCATTCCTCCATCGACTCCTGCCGTTGTCCAGAACGTTAATTCGTTTGGAGTATTCAACGAGTACTTCAATACGGTTACATGGAGCGCCAGCACAGATCCAAACTTGGCCGGCTACATCGTTTATCGTGGAAACGATATCCTGACTTTTGTCGACTCAGGCACGTTGTCCTATGTCGATAATAACCAGGTGCAAAATGGAACAGTGACCTATGGCGTCTCAGCTATAGACAATAATGGCACAGAAAGCGCCGTTATCACTGTCACATTTCCCTAACCTATGAACCAACAGCTTGGCCCTGGTACATACTAGGCGCTGCTCCTGTGCATAGTATTGCTCAGAGGCCAAGCTTCATTTGAACTCATCCTCTCACTTCATTCATTGCAAAATTAAACCTTTCCAAGCAAGACGTTGAGTATTAATGTACGGTCAGCATTCATTCCGGATTCCAATTGAATATCCATAAAAAAATTTTATGAACCCAGTCTTATTAAAAAGATGTTCGCACAACAGTCTCAGACTCCAAGAGAAAACTATTGCAGGACCTCAATTCCAGTTTAATGATCGTAATTTATACTAAGAACGAATTGTTGGGCGTTGATCTCAAGGACGGATTGCCGATCAGAGACCTGTTATCGGATTGATTGATCAAGCCTAGTGTGGAGAATTCGTTGAAATGTTAACAATCAAAGCAGGACTGAGCATTTCGAAGAGTCTACGCCTCTTGTTGAAGAGGTCTCATATTTTAAGGTTTTGCAATCTCCTATGAATACCCCGTTCAACACAACTCCAATTTTACATCTGAGCTCCAGCGTCGGGAAGCGCTTCATAAATGGCCCTATAAAACAACCTCTTATTCCTTCAAATGCCTCGACCGATCATGTTCATAGAAACCCAGTCCAAGAGAACCGGGTTTCATTTTAGAAAAATAAGCTAATCAGATTAGTGGTTTTTCTTATAGGCAATGCACGAAATTTCAATCCGTGCATTATACAATAGATCTGAAACTGCTGCTACATCCCGAGCTGGAGGATGCTTATCATGGAATCTTTGTTTATAAACTTCATTCATCGCATCATAGTCTCGAATATCCCTTAAGTAAACCACTGTGCTAACGACCTTATTTAAATCAGCACCATTCATTCGAAGAATATGTTGTAAGTTATCAATAGCTTGATTCGTCTGCGTTTCAATATCCCCTTCGATCATAGTTCCTGTTAACGGATCAATGGGAACCTGCCCCGATACAAAGATCAAATCCCCTGCTGTTGCAGCAAGCGAATAACTTGTCTTATCTTTAGAAAAAGCAACATTTGTTGCAAGAAAGAGGGACAATAAACAACATAATCTGATCATGATCTTCTCCTTTTTTGGTTAAAGTCTGTCTCAGCATTCATCGCATCTATAAAATCATTAGCGGCTTTGAAATATCATTTCCCACTATTTTTGAATTCAGGACATAAGGCCTGAACATTCAGAAATTCAAAGGGCAATTTGCAATAACGACCTACATATGATCGCTTTGAAAACCAATATCGCCCTGCCCAATGCCTAGATCGCGGTTGCATTCTCATTACCATCCATGGAAACCTAAGAAGACTCTTTACCTGAACCAAAAGGGATGCGATGAGAAAACTCAAGTCACCGCCCTTGGGGCTCGAACGCATCATGACAGTCCATTTTTACTCTCACAGCAACAACATTGCCATTGGTGTCAATGGCAATGTCTTGAGTTGAAACATCGACGCCGGGGGTGGAAATATTACTAGGTAGCACAAGCCGTCGACCATCTGCACAAAAGACAGGGATCAACGCAATTAGAGCAGAATGGAGGACTTTAAGCTTGGTCAACACTCGTATCAGATCGCTCCGCTTTCAAAACCCATTTTCTTAAGCAGCTCAGGAACAAATCGAAAGATTGCCCGATCTTGGTCTTCCACTTCGTAACCAACTTCGAGGACCATTTGAAGCTCATCATGAGAGATCAACCGATTGTCAATACGAGATTTGTCCTTAATTCTTCCAAAATTCAAAGTCCCTTTAGAACGATTGACATACTTATTAATACGCAATTGCCCTTTGCCGATTTTTTGCGGCATTTCGTTATTGAGGAAATTGCATTTATATGGGGGCCATGTGAATGTTGTATAACGCTCTGGCTTCAGAATAATCTTCTCAACGCTTCTTTCAATCCTCTGCTCTGGAGAGTTTGTCAATTCTACAGTTTGAATCACAAGGTTACGTTTAGGAACTTGATTATCTCTTGAAGCATCAAAATAATCTGTTGTGACTTGAATCCCTGGAAATTCATCGCAACCTTCCAAAATTTCAGAGATCGTTCGAGCATTAACAGGAACAATGAACTCATCGATTTCGACAACTGCAAGCCATTTCGTATCCTTTATTGCCAAAAACTTAGCAGCATTTTCAAACGCTGGTAATTGAACAGTCAATGCCCACAGCACATCATCTTCCATATGTCCTGGAAAACGGTTTGGCCAATTGATTAGGGTCACTAAGCCCTCTTTAATGTATGGAGCTAACACATCCTTCGTGCGATCGCGGCTTCCATTGTTATACAAGTAAAAATGGTCTACCCCCACGATTTTGTGGTATTCGATCCACTCCTTCAGATATTTATCCTCGTTTTTGATCAACGAACAGATTGAAAAACAATACTTTTTAGGTTGGGAATTGCTACTCGACAACTCGTGCGCTTCTACCTTTTTTGATAATAACATCATCAAGGGAAGCAGCAGAAGCAGACACCATCCCTTTCTCATTCGTTGATTCATAACTAACCTCACCTCGTTAAATTGGTTATTGTAGCTTTACAATCGTCATGTAAGCAACAGAGGAATTACCAATTGTTTTCCAAAGCCTGCCGCTATTACATTAACATTAACTAAAGTTATACCGAAACAACCTGGAGAATCGGTTTTTCGCTGCGTCGGACAGTCACTAAATTTGAACCCGCCTGCATCGCCCAACTTATTCAAGTTGAGCTGCTTCGACGCTGGCTGCGAAGACACGAGAAGGTCCTGCGGACCTTCGCAGTGCAAAGCAGGTGAAGCGACCTTGGTCGCGAACTGGTCTTGTGAGTTCAAATTTAGGACGCCTCCTTGCCAAATTCCCGATTCTTCAAGTTGTTTCGGTATATCGTCCTGGGATTTGTTGTAATATTCACATTCGAGGTTGTGCTCGCCTTGATATATGTTTCTGCACGGGCAAGGCAATCTCGTTGGCGAAATAAGAGGGTGGAAATTTGTTCCTGCAGATGCAGCTGGGAGTTTCATTCGGATCCATTGATAATACATCGCTAATTCCCACTGTCGAAAATGTTTCATGGCATTTTTATGAAAAAGCAAAAACTGCTCTTCCACCAAAAAATTTCACGAAACCTAGAAAAAGAAATTTAATTTTTATACAGATTCTATGCAAGCTCTAATCCTGTTAGCGGATAAGATGTCAGGATGGTTGGACTTCTCTCGAATTGATTCGAGCACACGACCAATAAATTAATCAACTACCAATGACGAACCTGGCTAGCGCCTACTAACGTCGTAATTGAGTTTTTTCAAGTACCCCCGTTCATTTCTGATTGAGTCGTCAATTTAAAATAGGAATCTCCCCTCGATCTAAGGCAAAGGCATGCCTAACTTAGAACAGATGCCTATCGTTTTCTTCACACTCATCCTACGAGATCATCAATCGTTGAGCTTGAAGATCGTTAAATAGGACGATACGGCATCTAATGCGCCAGCACCGGTTCCTGATGGCGGTATGAGCGTCCGCAATGCATTTGCTTGCACTCTCAGCAAGGCGCCTGCAGGCAAAGTCACTATAATACTCAGAGAATTCATCTCATTAGCTTCTGTCATACCTAAGGTATTCTGAAGTAAAGGCGCTGCTCCATTTATGCTTAGGCCAAAAGTCGTATTAGCCGCTGAAGTAGTAGCTGCACCAAAAATAATCTGATAGACCCCTGCATTGGCGACAGTAATTGTCGGAGAAGCATATGATATGCCTCCCGTTGCAATCGCAGTGCCTGCAGCAAACGGAATACTATTATTTGGAGGGACTGTCGCTACACCAGCAGTCCCCGTCGTTGTAAAAAAGCCATAAGTGACTATTCTAGCTTCTCCCGTAGGTCCTGTTGAACCGGTTGTTCCAGTGGCACCGGTAAAGCCCGTCGCTCCAGTTCTTCCTGTAGCTCCAGTAAAGCCTGTAGCACCTGTGAATCCAGTTGCTCCCGTTTCTCCTGTCGCTCCGG
>JAFEGF010000090.1 GCA_018240225.1 Verrucomicrobiota bacterium | reverse complement strand
TCGTTCCCTCCTTTTTCAGTCGGTGAAGTCGGCCGCATGGGCTCTCCAGGCCGCCGGGAGATCGGCCACGGCAAGCTGGCAGAGCGCTCGCTTGCAATGATCCTTCCTCCTCAAGAGAATTTCCCATACGTTATCCGCCTGGAATCAAATATCACCGAATCGAACGGTTCCTCTTCCATGGCCTCTGTATGCGGCGGCTGCTTGGCCCTGATGGACGCGGGCGTACCGATCCGTCGTCCGATTGCAGGGATTGCGATGGGGCTTATTTTAGAGGACCATAAATATGCGATCCTTTCCGATATTTTAGGAGTCGAAGACGCCCTTGGCGACATGGACTTCAAACTCTCTGGGGACGCTCAAGGGATCACAGCATTCCAGCTCGATATCAAGATCGAAGGGATCAATGCACAGATCATGAAGGCAGCCCTTGCCCAAGCAAAACAGGGACGCCTGCATATCTTGAACAAGATGCTGGAAATCTGCCCTAAGTCCAAAGAACACCTCTCTTCCTACGCTCCACGCATCGAAACGATGCAGATCAAGCCTAGCAAGATTGGAACAGTCATTGGGCCAGCTGGCAAGCAGATCCGCGCCATCATTGAAGAGACCGGCGTCCAGATCGACATCGACGATAGCGGCATAGTCAGCATCTCTTCGACAAACAGCGAAGGGATGAAGCGCGCTAAAGAGATCATCCACAATTTGACCGCAGAGGTTGAAATCGGGAAGACTTACACTGGCCGCGTTGTATCGATCGTGCCGTTTGGAATCTTTGTCGAGATCTACGGAAAAGAAGGGCTTTGCCACATTTCCGAGCTTTCCCACGCAAGGGTGCAAAACATCCAAGATGTCGTGAAAGAAGGTCAAATGATCGACGTTAAAGTATTGGATGTCAATGACAGAGGGCAAATCAAGCTCAGCCATAAAGCTTTGCTGCCTGCCCCTGCTGCTGCTCAGAAATAATTAAGCAGCACCTGATTGAATAAAAAAAAGCCATCGGACGGCGATCGTCCGATGGCTTTTTTGTTTTGGATTATCAATTAGATCTCTTGCATAACCCGCTTTGCCTGGAGAAATCGGAGATTTTTTCACAGGTTTTTAGAAACTGTTTACAGTTTCGGATCTCACGAAAGAGTCGGCGAGAGAGTGGGATAAAAACCTGTGAAAAAATCTCCAATTTCTCCAGGTGAATGGGGTTATGCAAGAGATCTATTGTTAACGAAGAGCTCTTAGCTGACGCAGATAGGCCCGGTACGTACGGTCTAAGTCGACAGCAATCCGCTCAAATTGCTCGCGATGCGGCCGTAAGCGCTGCTCTCTTGCTTGATTTGCCGGCTCTGAATCTTGCCTAAACTGCTCCTGAGCACGCTCTCTCATTTGGCTGCAAGCCTGGCTTACCCGCTCGATCTCCGCATTTAACTCAACCCTTTGACGAGAATAACGGTCATTATGCTGCTGGAGCCGCTGGTTTAAATTTTGTCCAATTTCCATCTCAGCCCGGTGCAGAGTTAGAACAGATTGATCATAGATCAGCCTATGTTCAGGAGATAGGTTTTCCCGAGCAATGATGCGGCCATGGGGGAAAATGGCAGCAATACGTTCCTGGTGCAGATCTCTTGCTTCGCGCAAACGTCCAGCAGACTCATTTTCAATTGCCAAGCGATCGATCATTTCTCTGTTTTCAAATCCTTGGTTTGCTCGAACAGCCTCATTAGCCTGATAAATGCCGTCGATTGCCCCTAGCGCCCGTTCAAGGACTTGACGAGACATTGCGGTTGCTGCTTGATACTCTTGGTTGGCAAGCTCTTCTTGAGCCTGATATCCTGCTTCAGCCAAGCGATAAGTGACCAATAGTTCCCGGATTTTCTGCATCTCGCTAAAATCGATCATTCCCAACATTTCCAACTTTTCTAGAGGATATTCAGTAATGATCTGTTTAAAGGTCTTATTTTGCGTCTCAGTTGTCCATTTAGCAGCATGTTCCCTTGGATGGGGCACTGCATAAAAATGGCCGGAGGTTTCATTGAAAGGATCTGCGTGGCGCGTCACCTTTTCATAATAATTGACCAATTCGATAACTCCCATAGGAAGGACCTGTCTTCGGTAGAGGTTAACAAACTGGCTTGGGGTTAAAATTCGATTTTCAAAAATTTTACGCCATTCAAATCGGGCGGCAACCTGTTCTAAAGTCATCCGTTGCGCCTCTTCGCGCATCTGGGCTAGCTGCTCTTCATTTTCATAATCATCGATAGTCGTGCTATGCCAGAACGAGTAGCTCGCCAGCATCAAGGATGGGATTGCATAGAGCGCAACAGGGAGGGCGATGATTTCGAATGCCGCTAACCCTACTAGGGCCCCCGCACCAATTAAAGCTGTCGTTCCAAGCAACCTCCAAGAAATGACCTCGACTTGAGACGAGGAAAAGCAAGGAAAGCCATTTTGAACAGATCTCTGCGTCCAAAATCCATTGCAAGAGTAATCTTCCGCATCCAACGGCACTTGGTTTGCATAGCCAGTAAATGGTGTTTCACGAACTGCTGTAGTAGCCATAAATACCACCAAATTTAAATTAATTAAAAAATCAACACAATTATAACAAACGCGAATTAATACTCAAGATAAAACAAAATTAAATCAACATTATATATTAGAATAAAGACGCAAACAGAATAAAACACAACAAATTCTAAGATTAAAACAACTTTAACAATTGACTGCATTTTCAACATTGATTATTATAAATAATAAAATAATTATTATTTTTATGAAAATAAACTTTGAAAGCCATATAGTTTCTTCTTTATCGACTGCAGATGTTCTTGCTGAAAGCAAAGATCGCGAGAGCCTTTCCCTCTGTGTTTCAGAACTTTCTACAAGAGCCTCCCTTCGAAGATTCCGAACTGAAACAAGGACTCTTCAGACCAATCTTCAAAATCTTAATCCTGAGGCTCCAGTTCTAATGACTCAACGGTATTTGAATCAGGTGCCTTTGGATCGCATTCTTCAAGAGCTTTCATTTGAAGAAAAAGCTGAGTTCGAGGCCTCGCTCCCTTTTTTCCTGCAGATTGCAGCTAAAGAAACCAGCCAAACCTTTGGATACCATGGCGCTCCTCAAGAATTTCGGTTATTTCAAGATGTATTGAAAGTCATTTTTGAAGAAAGGCTCGGAATTCAGCTTCCTGAAAATTTTAACTTTCTCCGTTTGCCTGGTGAAAAATTTTCTTCAATTCCAAGCAATTCATCCCGTTCTTTCCTAGCAAATAAGCCAGAACATATCGATCCAAAACTCCACCGTTATGCTTTAGACTACTTTCTTCTTCGACCAATTAACCAATCATATGGTCTGCAAATAGATTCAAAAAATTTCTCAGACCAAGCAATTTCTGAAGTGGAAGTTTTTTTGGATAACATCCGTAAAGCGCAACAAGCTTTGAATAATCCGTTCCATCAGGAGATTGAAACATTTTTATTTCCTGATACTCTTTGCAAAGAAATAAGCAGCCAAACGGGTGTCGAGGTTGAAGAAATTCTTCTGTTCCTTAACCGACTATTGATTGAAGAGTATCAAAATTCCCTACCCCCTTTTGATGACTATCTCTGGGAGAAATTTGATGTGAATTTAAATTTCGACGGTGTCCTGCAAGAAGAGTTAGACGAATATATGAAAGCATACGAAGCACGCATAAAATACGTACAAGAGCTTTCTGGAGATTGGCATGAGTATTTCTATTATTATTACGATGCCACGCCGGAATCTTCAGGCCAAGTACTGTCGATGGTAGGCCCCCTGTTTTCTGGAATGGTAGAAGAAGAGGGCGAAACATGCCTGCTTCCCTACCTGAATAATTCAAGCTATGAAGGTTATGAAAAGAACTTAGAGGCTATTTTAGAACACTTTTGCAACAGCCTGGGTATAGAGCCTGGAATAGCTGGCAAAATGCTCGAAAGCGGCCGTCGGATCATCGAGGCAACCGGGAACGACAATGGTGTTATATTTCAATTTTATGATCTTTCTTCTGATCCTCAATGCGGGCAAGATCGCTGCACTTACCTAAGCTTGCCTTGCGGCATGTTCGTCTATAATGCTGAAAATCTCAAGACATCTTCCTTTGTGAATGGAGATCTGGTTCCTGATTCAGATACACAGGTGCAGATCCGAATGGTCATTGGCAATTCGACAAATCTAAATCCCTTCGGCTCTATTCGGATGATCCGATACGACTCCCTGCCAGAGGGAACGGAAACTGCGATCTTGGATGCGATTAGAAGCGTTCTAGTCGAGGCGTCAGAAGAAGACCCATCAAAAACAACCCAATATCGCGAGCGGTTAAAGCAGTATTGGAATTTCTGAAGTAGCTGCTGGAATTGAAAATTCACTTCCGGAACAAATTTTCCAGAAGCAATAGAATGACAAGGGGATCTAGGTATAGCTTTCTATAAGAAACGCCATGCTATTGATACAACATGGCGCATCAAGTAAAATTAGATTTGCTGAGGGGTCGGCTGATCGGAGATCGGCGGGTTGAAACCGTTGTCCGAGACCTTTTCAGGAGGAGGTGGAGGAGTTTTGCGATGAAGATCTTGAGCAGTCTTTAAACGGCCCCGTTTTTTCTCGATGTTCCATTCTCCGCTCATGATCTCAAGAACGTCTTCTCGGTCCAACGTTTCAAATTCCATTAACATTTCTGTCATTAATTGAACTTGATCGTGATGAGAATCGATGATCTCTTTAGCGCGCAGATGCGCTTCGTCAAGGATCTTTCTGACCTCTTCATCAATGGACTTAGCAGTCGCTTCCGAATAAGCTTTTTCTCGGTAGTTGGGCATTCCAAGGTATTGGCCGCCTTCTGCGCGTTCGTCATAAGCAACAGCGCCCAGCTTATCTGTCATCCCCCACTCGCAGACCATGCTGCGCACAAGCCGTGTGGCCTGGGTGATGTCCATTTGCGCGCCGCTCGAAATATCGCTGACAAAGACCTCTTCAGCAACGCGACCGCCCATAAGGACTGCGAGCTGGTCAAGCAGCTCACGCTTCCAATAGCTTAAGCGGTTCTTTTTCGGCATGAAGTGGGTAGCGCCTAAAGAAAGTCCTCGAGGAATGATCGTTACCTTATCGACTGGATCGGCAAACTTCACGCAAAGGGCAACGACAGCGTGGCCCGATTCGTGGTAAGCAGTCGTTTTTTTCTCAGTCTGGTCGATCTCAAGGCTTCTTCGCTCTTTTCCATAGCGGACCTTATCGCACGCTTCAGCAGCATCTTGCGCTGTTACAGCGCTTCGCCCTTTTCGAGCAGCCAGCAAAGCCGACTCATTCAAAATATTCATCAGATCGGCTCCTGATGCGCCAGGAGTATTGCGTGCAATGTGCATCAAGTCGACGCTTGGGTCGAGCTTGATCTTGCGAGCATGGACCTTGAGGATCTCATGACGCCCTTTGATATCTGGAAGGTCGATGACGATCCTGCGGTCAAAACGGCCTGGACGCAAGAGGGCTTTGTCCAACACGTCAGGACGGTTTGTCGCAGCGATGAGGATAACCCCTTCGTTCGTGTCAAAGCCATCCATTTCAACGAGCAATTGGTTAAGCGTCTGCTCCCGTTCATCATGTCCGCCGCCGATACCAGCGCCGCGATGGCGGCCGACCGCATCGATCTCGTCCATGAAAATAATGCAAGGCGCCTGTTTTTTAGCCTGCTCGAACATATCGCGGATACGGCTGGCGCCGACGCCGACGAACATCTCGACGAAGTCGGAACCTGAGATCGAGAAGAAAGGCCTGTCCGCCTCACCGGCGACAGCCTTGGCGATCAATGTCTTTCCAGTTCCTGGAGCACCGATGCAGAGCACCCCTTTCGGAATGCGGGCGCCGAGCGCAGTGAACTTGGAAGGATCTTTAAGGAAATCAACAACTTCTTGCAATTCTTCTTTTGCTTCATCGCAGCCAGCAACATCTTTAAAAGTCACCTTGTTGCGGTCTTTCGTCAGCAGTTTGGCTGGCGATTTGCCAAAGTTCATCGCACCGGCTCCAACTCCCTTCATCTGCCGTGAAAAGACAAAGTAGAGGAGAAGGACGACCAAGATGACTGGCAATAGAGTGAAAAGGTAGCTTAAGTAGTTAGGCGAAGGCTCTTCGCTCTTGAATGTTTTTTCTAAAACGAGGTTGCGGGGCTGGTCTGGAGCCTTGAATACAGTTCCTTTATTGACAGGGAAATTGTCCCACTCTTGTTTAGCTTGGGCAAACCAATGGCCGTAAACTTCCGGATCTTGCTTTTCCAATGCTTTTGTGGACAGCTCTTGGTTATTGAAGAACCAGGTCACGCTGGCGACAGACTGACGCGCTTTTTCTAATTGCGCATCGTTCTTTTCCAGTTCCTCGGAAACGTAATTGAACTGCTCTAACTGAGCCTTGTACGTTCTGACGCTTCGCAATTGGAGAAGGCGGACATTCTGCTGGTCTTTATCGAGATCCGTGATGATCGTATGGATCTGATCAAGGGCGCCGCGGTAGACAACAAGTTGCTGCTGGGGCGTTTGAGGCGCTTTAAGATCGGAGGCTTGGGCGACCAGCTGCTCGATGTTGCGGAGATCAGTCTTCATTGCCTCATTGCCAATGCCGAGGGCATGGGAACGGAACCCTTCGATCAAGGTCAACAGATCTTTTCCGAATGCTGCGACAGCAGCAGGACTTTGTCCTTGGGAAATAGAAGGATATAAATTTTCCAGATCGGTGTAGCTTGTGAAGTCTTTATCGGAGACTTTGCGGATGACGACCTCGTTTTCCTTGCTTGCGCTGTTATAAATAGGATCGACGACGCGATACCCCCCTTTTGGAATAGGAAGTCCGCTCAAGTGGAGGAATAGATCGGATGCATCGTAGACCGACTTCTTAGAGGAGACAAGCTCAGAGTCGAGCTCTTTCTTTTCGCCGGAGAGTTCGTGGTTGCGGTTGAGCAATTCCAAATAGCGGAAGCGCGATTTCGCATCATCCGACTGACGCTCTTTGAATTTGCCGCTGAA
The DNA here is from genome assembly GCA_018240225.1 of Verrucomicrobiota bacterium. GTDB lineage: Bacteria > Chlamydiota > Chlamydiia > Chlamydiales > Rhabdochlamydiaceae > Acherontichlamydia > Acherontichlamydia pituitae. Next base: position 2,575 of record JAFEGF010000090.1, on the reverse strand, counting down.
GGTCACCAGATTATCATTCAAAGCAATCTTACGGCTCTCGTCTTTCTGCACCAAGTCTAAGTTGACCAAGTGCTCGACTTGATGGCTGAAAGCCACTTTACCCGTTTTTTCATTGCTCAAGTTCTGTATCGTCAAAATGACGAGGATGGCAGCTAATAAGAAGATAAAAAAGCCGCCTGGGAATCCCTTCTTGGGCTCATTCTTTAAGTTGTCATTGCTCATAATGTTTTTTATTTTTCATGTTTATAGATGACAAATTAAACCACCGGCATCCGATTAAAGTAAAGAAGTTTCCCCGTTTCCCGATCACCAAAACTTTGATGGTGAAAGCGATAACGATGAAAATTTCGTATTATTCGAATCGTTTCCAAAGAGGCATCTAACCCCTTCAGTGCCGGCAGCACACCGTTTCTTCATCGTATCAGAGCTTGAATAATTTGTCCCATTATTATTTTTCACATCGATTTAAAATAAATGAATTAAGATATTTACGAATAAAAATAAATTAATTTACCAAGATTTATCATAAATCAAATGTCCGCAATGGATCGAGATTATCCCAGTTTTAAGAGGAAACCTTTTATCCGATTCCCGCTTAAGCAGCCCCAACGCAATCGCCTGCAGCATTTCATAGGACACTTGCAGTTTTTGACTCTCCGCCCACATCTTTAGCAGCCATCGCAGTTCCAATGCTTCTTCAACTTCCGTCAGATCCCATCGGACTGTAGAATCATCGCTGACCAGCTTCCCCCAGTGAGGTTCGCACCTTTTCACCAGATAAGCATGAATTTCTGCAGAAGCATCGGCGGCTTTGCAGAGATTATGGCTGATTTCTTTACCGAACTGGGAAGAAAGGTTGGGAATGATCTGCGACCTCATCCTCCCTCTTAAAAACCGAGGGTCGAGGTTTGTGCCATCGATAAACGGGATTAATCCTTTCTCTTCCAACCAAAGGACCAGCTCTTTTTTGCTCACGCCTAACAATGGCCTTAAGGTCCTCATTTCCCCCATTTTGGCATCAGCCTCTATCCCAGGCCAGTGGATCGGATGGGCCCCTTCCAATAATCTTTTTAAGACCGTTTCAGCTTGATCGTCCGCTTGATGGGCAAGCAAAAGCCCTTGAGCATCGATTTCTCGATACACCTGCTGGAAATAGCAGAACCTTTCCTCTCGAGCCGTCGCTTCAGCGTTGCGCTCCGGCATCCCTTCTGTCTTTAAGCGGCATAAAAAGAGTTTGATCTGCAGCTTTTCTGCCTCGGCGGCGATCGCTTGCGCCTCTATAGCGCTCTCAGCCCTCCAGCCATGGTCGACATGGACCAAGCAAAACTCCGCTTTCAGCATTCTCCGGCACTCTAATAAAAGATAGAGCAGCGCCTTCGAATCGGGTCCTCCGGAATACGCCAACAAAAAAGGCTTTCCGACCTCGCAGCGAGGCTCCAGGAACGCCCTTACCTTTTGCACCAATGGATCTTTCATAGAAGGCTTTTATCTTTTGTCATTCAACCCATTGTGCATCATCGGAGAGCTTCCGTCAAAATCCATTTTCTGAAAGCTCCTCCATGCTCGTCAACAATTCGAGTTGATAATTAATAATTATATTTCGAAAATAAACATTCTTTTCTTCAACCCATAAGGAGGAGAATATGAAAGGAATCACATCCAGTTTCCTTACAGCCATCACACTATGCTCGAGCGTCTACTCCGTAGACATCAGCAACTTAAGCCACTGCGTCGACGACATCAAGCAAGCAGTCGCGAAAGAACAGACCGTTCAACTCTTTAGTTCCAATTATGCCAAACTATTAAGCGACTTGCACTCAGCAAGCATACGCAATTCCTTCCCTCCCATCTATCAACAGCAGGTCTTTGATCCATTCCTCAACTATATGACCCAATTAGGAGCATCCGGCTTCAACAGCATTTTTTCAAGTTCCTTTGGCAATCCTGAAGCAGAGTTCCTCCAGGCCATCATCCCTGATATTTGCGAGGCGATACTGCAGAATGGGACGCACTTCATCGCTCCTTCAACTAACGCATTCCAAGAAGTGGTCAACGATCTTTACGACGGTTTCCTTAGCCAGGAAAGCCGGGTCAGCAATGAGACCGGACAGCCGATCAAGCCTCCAGACCTAGGGATGCTTCCTCCTCTTGTCAAATGGGGCAATCCCGATGCGGGGCCTTACACTTGGCCAGCCGACGCCACAGGAGAGTTGCACATCCATAGCGCCATCGTCAGCCTTCCTCCTGCACACCTCAATAGAGGTCTTCTAGGCTGGTCTGCGCTTCCTCATGAAACCTGCGGCCATGACATCCTCCACGCCGACAACGGCCTGATCGATGAGCTTGCCGATGTTGTCTATAAAGGGGTTTTAGCAGGGACTCGAGACAGCTTCCTTGCCAACTATTGGAAGCAGTGCATCGATGAGACAGCGTCCGATGTATTGGGACTATTGAACACGGGGCCCACGACAGGCATTGGCCTGGTCGGGTATTTCCGAGGACTGATGGGCGGACCTTTGCGCAATGTCGGCGCCATGCCGCCGCTGGACACCCATCCGGTCGACATTTTAAGGGC
>JAFEGF010000089.1 GCA_018240225.1 Verrucomicrobiota bacterium | reverse complement strand
GCAAGCTCCCGCTCGCCGCAGACAACAACCTGCCCGAGCCCAATCAGAGCAAGCCTCGGCGGCTGACTCAGTTCAGCAATCTCCATCGACTCGACAAACTCCTGCTCGCCGCAGACAGCAACCTGTCCGAGTCCAATCAGAGCAAGCTTCTGCAGCTTCTAAAGCAGAACAAAAGCCTGCTTCCGCTCAAAGCAGACAGCAACCTCAGGTTTCGCAAAGAACGCAGCGTTCATCGAGTCCTCGGCAAAGCAGCCGCCCTGTTGAAACTGCTCAAGCAGAAGATGATGCTATGCAGCCCCCTGCTCGGACAACACCTAGACAACGGGCCTATTACCAATCCTCTCCAAGAAATACTAGGGAGCAAGGACGCCTGCAAGCTCAAAGCAATGGCGCTAACATGGGAACCCCATACACGCAAAAGATCAATCAAAGTTCTATGCAACCTTCAGGCCCAAAAGAAAATTCTCCATCGCAGCTGCCGCAAGCGATCAACATGCCTGCGCGGCCTGTTGTCCAAGATGGATGGAACCTGTGGATCCTTGGAGAAGCGCTGCTGTGGCAAGCGGTCCAAGAAAACATGGAGTACATTTATAAAGGGCATGATGGAAGCAATAATTCCCGCTTCCGCGACATCAAAAAACCCCATTTCGACTGGGATTGGGGATGGCGTTTCGGAGCAGGATATAACATCCCTCGCGATGGCTGGGACTTGTCCCTCATTTGGACCCATATCGAAAACAGGGCCAAAGGGACAACGCATGCAGGCGATGAATCTTTAGATATTGTTTGGTCGGTTGCCGCCTATAAGGTTCCGTCTCCAACTGTCGCCCATGCACATTGGGAAGCTCATTTAGACCAAGTCGACTTAGATCTAGGCAGACAATTTTATGTTGGCCGGCACCTGACTTTGCATCCTAAAGCAGGCATGAGAAGCTCCTGGATCTTCCAAGAATATGACGTCCGTTGGACTGGAACCCAAGGAACGCAAAAAGCTCACATGACTGATAAATTTTGGGGTCTGGGCTTCTTTGCAGGCCTTGATAGCGACTGGATGCTCGGATGGGGCTTTAGCCTCTTTGGCGATGCCGGCTTGGCCGTTCTGCTCGGATATTTCGATGTCGACCAACATGGAACATTTAATGGTGCAACCAATTCGAAAATTAAAGACAGCTTTAGAACAGGAAGACCGATCTTTGATCTGGACTTAGGATTGAAATGGGCCAGGAAAATCTATAACGAGCGGTTTGCTCTCGCTTTCAAAGTTGGATATGAATACCACCTTTACTTTAACCAAAACCAATTTCTCTTGAGCAATGGAAATGATGGTTTTGAATTGTTCAATCCAGTTAATGGCGACCTAACCTACCAAGGAGTCACTTTTTCCGGCCAGTTTGACTTTTAAGCAAAACAAACATAGCTTGGACAGAAAACAAGGAAATTGATCTCTATGAAGCGATTACAACTATTGCTCTTTTCTACAGTATTGCTCTGTACTTATGGTTGGACTGGAAATATTGCAGGCGATTCTTCTTACTCAACTTCTAACGAACCAAAAAAAGAATTTCCTGAAGCAACCAATCTGCCCGCTAATCCCTGGGCAGACGACAGCAATCTGCTCTGGGTCGAGGCAGAAGCCTTGCTTTGGCAAGCTTTTGAAGACAATTTGCCTGTTGCAATGACAGCTCCAAACTTGCCTCCCATAGCCTCTACACCTATACAAAGAGATGTCAGAAATCCCCATTTTGACTGGAACTGGGGATATCGGGTCGGAGTTGGCTATGAGATGCCGCATGATGGATGGGATGGCAAACTCATTTATACACGGATGAAAAACCACGCTAAGAGAAAAATCCATGGCGTCGACTTTAACGATCCAGAGGGCAAGCACCAGTTCATCTTTCAGTACTGGGGACAAGCAGATTTTCCAACGCCTGACAATATCGTCTTTGCACGGGGAAGCTGGAGCATAGACCTTGATCAGTTTGATTTAAACTTAGGCCGCGAGTACTACGTTGGAAAGCATTTGACAGTCCGTCCGAATGGGGGACTGCGCACAACATGGCTATTTCAAAGATACGATGTACTGTACGAGAACCAGTTTGATACCAAGCAGAAGATCGCAATGAAAGACCGCTTTTGGGGATTCGGCTTTGTTGGAGGCGTGGATTTAGACTGGATATTCGGCGCTGGGTTCAGCCTGTATGGCGGTGCAGACTATTCGATCTTGCTCGGGTTCTTTGATATCGACCAACATGCGCACCAACTTGGCTCGGAAATTTGGAAAAATGATAAAAGCTTCCGTACCGGCAGATCCATCATCGACATGGAGCTTGGGATCAAATGGGCTCGTCTTGTTTCCAACAATCAACTAGGCTTTACCATTAAGGCCGGCTATGAGTACCACCTCTATCTCCAACAAAACCAATTCCTAACTTACTACGGACAAGCAGGGACCAACTCCCGCTTTAAATCCAACGAGGGCAACCTCATCTATCAAGGGGTATCGCTTACAGGCATGATCCATTTCTAAGGAGTCAGATCCAAATTGCCTTTAAGAACTTTTTGCGTAGGCGCATAATTTTCCTGTAAGATATAGTGTTGCCTACTATGGAAACAGCGCATTCTTTAAATCCACAGCAGCAAGTTGCCGTTAACCACATCGAAGGCCCGATGCTCGTCCTTGCCGGAGCAGGATCTGGCAAAACACGGATCGTGACCTTCCGCGTTGCCCACTTGCTCAGCATCGGCGTACCGGCCTCCGAGATCCTCGCCGTGACCTTTACCAATAAGGCTGCTGAAGAGATGCGCACCCGGATCTTGAACCTTACTCATCAGTCGGTCTTGACCTGCACCTTCCACAGCCTCTGCGCCAGGATCTTGCGCGAATCGATCACCGCATTGGGCTACTCGCGCGATTTCACGATCTATGACGAGGAAGACAGCGAAAAGGTGATCAAAGAATGCATCGCAGCATTGAACCTGCACGAGGAAAAAGGGCTCCTCAAAACGATCAAGCTCCAGATCTCCCAGGCCAAAAACGCGCTGACCGATCCTGAACACCTTCTGAAAGAGGACGAACGCCTCCACAACATCTACCAGCTCTATCAGAAAAAGCTCAAAGAGTACAATGCCCTCGATTTCGACGATCTGCTCTACTTAACGGTCGACCTGCTCCGTAAATGCCCTGAAATTTTAGAACAGTACCAAAAGCGGTGGACCTTCATCTTAATCGATGAGTACCAGGACACCAATGCCGCCCAATACACCCTCACAAAGCTTCTTGCCGCAAAGCACAACAATGTCTTTGCCGTCGGCGACCCTGACCAATCGATCTATTCCTGGAGGGGCGCCAATGTCCATAATATCCTCAACTTCGAGAGAGATTTTCCAGGAGCGCAAGTTGTCGCCCTTGAGCAAAACTACCGGAGCCGCTCGAACATCCTGGAAGCTGCCAATGCGCTCATCAAGCACAATATCAGCCGCTACGAAAAGAACCTCTGGAGCGACCGGGGCGTCGGCGACAAGATCGGCATCTTTATCGCAGAGAACGACCATGCCGAGGCTGGCTTCGTTGTAAAGCAGCTTTACAAGCTCCATTCAGAAAAAGGGATCCCCTTGCGCGACTGCGTGATCTTTTACCGGACTAACTTCCAGTCGCGGATCTTTGAAGACGCCCTTCTTAAAGAGAGGGTTCCCTACCGGATCATCGGCGGGCTCTCTTTCTACCAGCGCAGGGAGATCAAAGATATCCTTGCTCTGCTGCGGATGGTCTTAGGCGGAGCCGACTACCTCGCCTTTTCCCGCACGATCAACCTGCCGAAAAGAGGCCTTGGAGAAGCGACATTGAGCAAACTGCGCGACCTTGCATCTGAAAAACAGTGGGACATCTTGACGACTTGCATTCAGGTCGTGGAAGGAAAGACCGATTTCAAACCGACCCCTCGCCAGCGGGACGGGCTAAGGCAGTACAGCGACATGATCTGCGCCTTAAAAGAGATGATCAAGGCCCATGTTCCTTTGCATGAGGTGATCTCGAGCGCCATTCAACGCTCTTCCTACTTAGAGCATCTCAAGGAAGACCCCGAGTCCTACGATGAGCGGAAGGGGAACATCGAAGAGCTCGTTTCGAAGGCTGCCGAGTGGGAGGATGAGCATGAGAGCCCGACGTTGGCAGCGTTTCTGGAAGAGCTCACCCTTAAGTCGAGCGCCGATGAAAAGGAAGCCCCTCTTGACAGCGTCCGCCTGATGACAATGCACAACGGAAAAGGGCTTGAGTTCACTGCCGTCTTCGTTGTCGGTCTCGAAGAAGATTTGTTTCCGCATGCCAATGCGCAGGACAGCCAGGATGCGCTCGAAGAGGAGCGGCGGCTGATGTATGTCGGAATGACCCGCGCCAAAGAGTACCTCTTCCTCACTGCTTCCCGATACCGCTACCTATGGGGGATGCCCCGCATGATGCGTCCGAGCCGCTTCTTAAAAGAGGTCCCCGAGCGCTTCCTCCAGTCCTACCATATCACCGTTTCTGCAAAGCGGATAGAAGAGTCTTCCTATGAAGAAGAGATGCAAGCTTTTGAACCGGGCGATGTGGTCTTCCACAAAGACTTCGGAGCGGGCATCGTTCAAAAGACCTACCACACATCCCTCGGGCTGACCTACGATGTCCATTTCCCGCAAGCCGGCACCACCCGTTCGCTTGTGGCCAAGTTCGCCAAGCTCATCTCGGTCGACGAGCACTCCCACCACCACCCTGCGTCAGACGAATAAACCGGCAGAGCACCTTGGGGATGCCCACCCACTTTTTCCAGTGGATGTCCCGCCACCTTAAACCTTTGACATTGGGGATCCACGGCGATGGGGTGACCACTTCTCCGCGGCACCAGGCTGGCCGCCAAAAGTTTGCGGCAAGCAAGCTGCGGCAGATGGTCAACGTTGGCAGTCCTAAGCAGGAAGCGAGATGGCCGATGCCCGAATCATTGCCGATCATATATCCCGATTCGCATACATAAGAGCACAGATCGGAAAGGCTGGCAAAACGGGGTGCGTCGATCTGGTCTAAAGGCCATCCCTTTTTTTCCTCTTCCGTTAGCGCAAAGACCGGCTGAAAGCCTTTTTCTTTCAGCTGCTTGCTCAAGCCGATGAACTTCTCCATCGGCCAGTTTTTTCCAGGGCGGGAACTTGTCGGATGGATGACGATCCTCTCAGGATATTTTCGCGGAATGACGCCTGCAGGGATGACGATCCCGTTGCTTTTTGTCGCAACGGCCAATTGCAGAACGTCCTGGCAATAGGCGTAAAGGTTATCGACAAATGGACGGCTTCCATCAAAACGCCCATTTTCCCAATAAGGATAATCCCTTTTCGGTGTGGCGATCGGATTAAGAACAGTCGTCTTTTCCGGATATTTTTCCTGGCACAACTTCAAAATAGCCTGCATCCAAGAAGTCTTTTCAAAAATGATGAAGAAGCGATCGAACTCTTTGAGGTTTTCAGAAAGGAGCTTCTCATCTGGGAAAGGGCGGATCGGCAGGGTGGGAAACCAGTTTTGCAACCCCTGTAAAAAAGGGTGGAATGTCGTTACACGGGACCCATTGAGGTATAAATTATGGGAAAGCAACATGGTGATCAACCCATCGCCCAATCCCATGCAACTAAAGACCGCACAATTCTTCATTTTTTTCTTCCCTGTGAAACCATTCAACCTACTTCATTTAGAGATTTTTTTCGAGGGGTTTAAATCCCTCAATTAATTTCCCGCGTCGACAAAATATCATTTATTGTTTATTTGATAAATTATAAACACAAATAAAATCATGAGCTTTATATCAATAAAACAAAGCCCCAACACTGCGATAAAACAAAGTCAGAACCTGCTTGTTTCCATGGCAATGCAGCAGGCGTTCCACGTGCTGCAACTGCCCGCTTTAGAACTTTCGGAGTGGCTCCATCAGGAAATTGAGCAAAATCCCGTTCTTGAGCTTGATCTTTCTGAAAATGAGAGGAAAGAGAGTTTTGACGAGCTATGCTCTGTCGAATATGACTGCGGCCCCTTATATGAGAGCAGCGATCCTACGACGCTGGAGATGGAGAAAAAAAGGAAGGCCTACCAAGAAAGCCTCCTCGTCTATCCCACTTCCCTCTATGAACATCTCCAATCGCAGGCCAGACTGACCTTTGAAGACCCCAGCGATCTAGCCGTTGCAGAAGAGATCATCGGCCACCTAGACTCGAAAGGTTTCTTAAGCGTCCCTCTTTCTGAGATCCAGCATAGACATAACCCTGTCCAGATCGGCCATGTTTTTGCAATCCTTCAAACATTCGATCCTCCAGGCGTATGCGCACACAACCTTCAAGAATCGCTGCTCATCCAGCTTTCCCAGGCCAAAAAGTCAGGGTCCATCGCTTATCAGATCATCCTAAGCCACTTCGAGGACCTTCTTGCAAATAAACTGCCGCTGATCGCTAAAAAATTAGGGCTTCTTCCCAGCCAAGTCCAAGAAGCTGTCGAAGCCGATATCTCGGTCCTAAGCCTCCATCCAGGCTACGCCTTTGAAACTAGCTACACGTCCATCATTGTGCCCGATATCCATCTCGACCAGCAGGAGGGACATTGGGAGATCAGGATCAATCAAAGCCATTTCCCTAAATTTCGGATCTCGCCGGCCTATGAAAAATCTTTGCAGGACCCCTCTCTTCCCAAAGAGGAGGAACGCTTTTTCCTAAAGCACATCGCATCGGGAAACTGGCTGAAAAAGATCGTCAAGCGTCGGGAGGACACCTTGCTGGCGATCACGCAGCACCTGATCCAAATGCAGGCGGCATTCTTGGGCGGGGAGCAAAAGACGCTTGTCCCGATGAACATCCAAGAAATCGCAGAACAGATCGGCATGCATGAGTCAACGGTCGCGCGGGCCATCTCGAACAAATACCTCTCCTGTCCGCAGGGTATCTTTTCTCTGCGCAGCTTCTTCACTCAAGGACTTACCTGCCAAAATGGGCAAAAAGTCTCCAACCACACGCTGCAGCAGCTCTTGTCGCAAATGATCGAGCGGGAAGATAAAGAAAAGCCCCTTTCCGATGAAGAGATCGCCTCCCAGTTCAAAAAAATGGGGATCCCGTGCGCTCGGAGGACAGTTGCCAAGTACCGGCAGAAGCTAAAGATAGCTCCTGCCGCAAAACGGCGCAAATGGCTATACGTTTAGTTTTACCTTGCTCCGGTGCATTCTGTCCATGATCAACGCAAACGCTCCATTTCCAAGGACGTTAGCGCATGTGATCACAGGATCGAAAAGGATGTAGAGCGCTGTGATCAGAGAGAGCATCGCAGGATCGAAGCCCAAGCCGCTCTCCAAGATCGGAAGCATCACAAGGATCCCTCCGCCAGGAACTGCAGCGACAGAAAATTTCGCTAAGACGAAATAGAGCGCAAACTGCAGATAAACGAACAGAGAAGGTTCAACAACGCCGAAATTCTTGAGCACGGCAAAGGCAAAAATCGGGATCGCAAAGCAATCGCCGATCAAATGGATGTTCACCGTCGCAGGGATCACCGAACGGGCCAGGTCGGGATTGCGGGCATTCTTTTCAGCTCCCAAAATTGTAAGCGGCATCGCCGCTGCGCTCGACATGCTCCCAAAACCTGCAAGGGCTGCCGGTAAAAGGTTCTTTATGCTCCTGGCGCTAGCTCGGACTTGAAACCCATTGGCGGCAAAATAAAGGAAGGCGATGTAGGAAAATACAGCTCCTGCAACGACGCCTAAGATCCATGCGTAGTCGCGGATCAATTGGACCAAGATCCCTTCATGGGAAAGCTTCACCACAAAACCTAAAATAAACAGAGGGATCGCCCATAGGATCCCTTTCAATATCCGTCCAACGACTTTCTCCATTAACACTGAGAACCTGCCTGCTGCTTGAGGCGCAAAAAGCGCTAGCAGGACGCCGAGCGCTAATCCAGCAAACATCGCATGGTCGTTGCCGATCCATTTCGGCAAAGAAAACGACCAAGCCGGAAGCAGCGCATTGTTTCCACTCGGTAAGGCCATCGAAAGGTCGAACTGATAGGCAACTGTTCCTACCGAGTAACTGATCCATGTGGACAAAAAGTTGGAACAGCAGACGCCTGCAAGGATCAAAGCAATTGTCTTTGTCGCCTTTTTTGCAAGCTGGACAGCTGTTTTGAACAAAAGGGCAAATATGATTAAAGGCAGCACGAAAACGATCGCAGCTTTGAGCGATAAGCTGATCGCATAGAGGCCCGACTGGGCCGCAAGAGGCATCATGGGGCTGAAAACCCCTGCAAACACGATGATGCCGATTAAAATAAATGGCATATAACGGAACATACTTATGATCTCCACCCAAACTGGGTTTGATAAAATTAATTTGAAAAAGATGTGATGAAAATAAAGAAAAATACTACCGGCGGAGGCCGGTGGTACGGGTGGTGACCAAAGATGTGGCGAGAAGAGCTATCGCTCGCAACATAAAAAAATCCGTTAATTTGACCTAACTATAGCATCCTCAAGCATTATTAACAAGCAGCGCAGCTCAAATTAAAATGATTAAACTAAAATTATTATTACATGGATCGCAAAACGAAATCCTCCTATAATGCTCCCCAAAATGGAGGTTTTATGTCAGTCCAATTGAATCCCCAATCCCCTATTCATCAGGCTCCGCAGACTGAACAAGCCCAATCGGTCCAACGGATTCAAGCCAATGCGGAAGTTATCCCGCAAGACAGCATTACCTCCGCTGTTGAAGCTCCCTCCTGCTGCAATAGCCTATTCAGCTTTTTCCAAGGCTTGATCGACAGCATTGTTGCTTTCTTCCAAAAAATCTTTTCATCTAGTTCTTCAACGCCGGCATCCGCCGCACCGGAACAAACGGAAGGGCTAATCAGACATCAAACGATCCAATGCGCCCCGGCGCTTACCACCGACATCACAGCATCGTTTCACAACAACAACAAGTTGTTTGCTTACCAACAGCTGTTGCAAGGGGCCGCTCCTAATGCCCTTCATACCCAATTCACGAAGTATGGACTGGGAAGCATAAACACAGTTGCCCAAAGCCGTCTTTATCCTGGGACAGGAGCCCCAACTGTCCAAGAAATAGCAGGAACGTTCGCTTATAACGCCTCTACAGAAACAACCAAATATTGGACCGCTAATTTCGCAGATCGGAACCTCTTCGGCTTCGGATTTGGCGGATTGCTGGCCCAAGACGAACTGCAGATCCTCGAGCACCCAGGGCTATACCACCTGAAAATGCATTTAAGAAATCAAAGGATGGACCATCTCGGCGATCATGAAGTCGCCCTGATTGAAAACGTCCATCGGCTCGGGCAACTCGACACTCAATCTCAGCTGGCGACTGGCGGAACACTCTATGGCAATAACTTCGCTGCCGCTGCCCAAGACCAAATAGCTGCCAAGCTAGCACGCCTAAACCCTTCCCATGCCAGCAATATCTATGCTATGGCAGCTCCGCGCATCCCGGGAAACCTGCATAACCAACCTTACCAAAAACCTCATCTCGAGCAGCTCTTCTATACCAGCTATACTGCATTTTCTGCAGCCAAGGAAAGATCGGGCAATGCCCGATGTGTTGTGGACATAGGCAAGTGGGGATGCGGAGCATTCGGCAATCAACATAAAACAGTTGCCATCATTCAGCTAGCAGCTGCCATCCGCGCCGGCGTCGACGAAGTACGGTATTACACGCTTGGCGACCATGACGTTTTCGTTGAAGCGCAAGAAGTAGTCAACGACATTACTAATTTTCACACTGACTACACAGTCGATGATTTTTTGACTTACCTTGCTGACAATGCCGCAACTCT
>JAFEGF010000008.1 GCA_018240225.1 Verrucomicrobiota bacterium | reverse complement strand
ATAGCTCGACGCATGCAAAAAGGCGAACTCGACATTTTTTCCACGCCAGTGGAGCGGTTCATATAGCCTGTCTTCTTTGACCTCTTCATTGAGCAGATCGAGCAGCCCGTTCTCAGAGCGGATCGTTTCACCGTTGAAAACGAGGGTAAGGCCTGTATTGAGGTAGGCATAGTGCCACAGCCTTTTAATAATCAGGTCCTTTTGGAAAGAGAACTTCTTGAACACTTCCGTATCAGGAGTGAATTCGACCCATGTCCCGTTTTCCTCTTTGGTTTTCCCCTTTTTCTTCTCCTTGAGCACCCCTTTGGAGAAACGGGCTTCCACAAATTCTCCATCGCGATGGCTTCTAACGATAAAGTGGGAGGAAAGGGCGTTGACGGCTTTGGTCCCGACGCCGTTCAATCCGACAGAGAACTGGAAGACATCGTCATTATATTTAGCGCCGGTATTGATCTGGCTGACGCATTCGATCACTTTGCCAAGCGGGATCCCGCGTCCCCAGTCGCGGACAGAGACAGTCTGCGTTTTTTCGTTTAGTTCAATAGAGATTTCAGAACCATTGTGCATGATGAACTCGTCGATCGAGTTATCGATCACCTCTTTCAACATCACATAGATCCCATCGTTTTGATGGGAGCCATCTCCAAGACGGCCAATGTACATGCCCGACCTGAGCCTGATATGGGACAAGGCGTCTAGAGTCTTAACGGCGCTTTCATCGTATTTTTTTGCCATAGGACGTCATTTTAACAGATTCGCAATTTATCCGAGAATAATCTCAAAGGGCCTTGGTATTGTAGAAACTCCTTTTAATCAATTGATTAATTTTAATCTACTACCCTTGTTTTTTAGCGACGATGACGGGGAAAATGCCAGCTCTGTCTTCAATTATTTCGAAGGTGTCAAATCCTGAAGCATTTAGGATCTGTTCCATCGTTTGTCGAGACCGGTAGGCCTGTAGTTTTGCTTTGAGGATATCGACTAAAATAATTTTCTGAAGCAGAGCATCTTTCCCATTCACAGCACTTAAATTCCACTCTGTTTTCATGCCTGGAATAGGAGGAAAGCTCATGTAACTTGCAATGAGGACTCCTCCAGGTTTTAAGGCATCAAAAAACTGCTTAAACAGTAGAATAACCTTTTGATCGGAAGGTTCATAAATGTTGAGACCATTACTCGTTAGCAAATCGAACTCTTCATGACAATTGAGCTCCCAGGCATCCGCTAAGCGCAGGTCCAGAGAACCCGCTATTCTCTTTGTGCACGCATAACGCTCTGCATCACGCAACGCATGCGCATCAAGATCGATCCCAACTAACCGGACATTGCGTGCAGCACTGAAGTCCAGATCGATTAAATCAGCCATCAGCCCGCAAGGAACGGAAGCGAACACGCAGCCATCTTTCACTCGTTTTTGCATTTCACGCTGAAAAATTGTATAACGCTCCTGCGTTGCCAGCGCAGTCGGTGCCCTAAACAAGAAAAACTGTTCGAGTTCAGAGAGATCCTTTTTTTCTTCTCCCATTTTGGGCGCTTCAACGACCAAATAATGGGTCCAATAGCCATTCAGTCCCTTGTTCTTCAGTAGGAATCTGCCAAACTCAAACGCGCACATCTCATCGACCAGTCTGCACTGCTCTTCTGCTGAAATATAAGGCAGGTTCCCCCTTTCGAGGATCATGGCTTTTGCAGCCGCTACTACCCCTTCGATGCTAGGCTCGTTGATCTGATGGGAAATTGTGTGTTCGATCACTTGAACAGGTTCTGCTGGCATCATGAGATCTCCTTAAATTAATTTGGCAGTAGCTTTCGCATCTCTTCTAACGCATCGCTGTTGCGGATAAACTCCTCGTACATCTCTTGAAGCTGCTTTTCGTATGTAGCGCTTTTCTTCAGTTGGTCCTGAATGGCTTGGGAATCACCTTTCTCAGTTGCTTCCAGAAGAAGCTTTTGAGACGCCTCCTGCAACTGTTCGAGGTTTTGGATCTGCTTTTCAAGGCTTTTGACTTTATTTTCCAATGGCTTGATCTCAGCTTGGAGCGCCATCCGCTCCTCGTGCTTTTTTTTCCTTTCAGCCTCAGACATTGGAGCTGGCTTCTTTTTCTCTTCAGGAGCCTCTTCTTCCCATCCCTTTTTTTCCAAAAAGTCATCGTAGCTGCCGATAAAGATCTCTTGCTTTCCTCGATGGCAAACAACTAGCTTGTCCAACTGAAGCCTCTTTAAGATCAGTTCGCTATGGGTGACGATGACCACCGATCCATCAAAGTCCTCAAGCGCATCGATCAAAGCTTCGACCGATTCGATGTCGAGGTGGTGGGTCGGTTCGTCAAGGAGCAGCAGGTTGCAGGGCTTGGCTAAGATTTTGCCAAGAAGGACCCGGCTCTTCTCCCCTCCAGATAAAACGGAGATCTTCTTTTTCGACTTGTCCTGACTGAACATCATCAGTCCGCAGACCCGTTTGACCTCAGAAAAATTGAGAAGGGGATTTGCCGTGCCAATCTCCTCTTCGATAGTCGCCGATTCATGCAGTCGTTGGATGTGGGTTTGTCCAAAGTAGCCGATCGTCATTTGATCCGAGTAGGTGATCTCTCCTGTTTGAGGGACCAATTCCCCTGCGATTAATTTAAGCAGGGTCGACTTGCCATAGCCATTTTTACCAATGATCGCGATCCTCTCCCCTTTCTCAATGGCAAACGAGATCGGATTGATGATCTTGGTATCGGGCTCATAGCCAAAGCTGATCTGTTTGGCATCGCACATTTTTTTTCCAGCAAAAGGGCGCTCGGGAAAGTGGAAATTGAGATTATAGATCGCCTTGAGCTGCTCTAATACCGGGATCCTCTCCAGCATTTTGACGCGCGCCTGCGCCTGAGCAGCTTTTGAGGCCTTTGCTCCAAAACGATCGACGAAGCTTTGAAGATGCTCTTTTTTCTTTTCCTGGTTGACTCGTGTCCTCTCATGAATCTCCTCTTCTTGGACGATCTGAGAAAAAAAATGAACGCTGTCCCCTTTGACCTTTCTTACTTTTTGCCGATGGATGCCAAGGGTATGCGTGCAGACGCTGTCCATAAACTCCCGATCGTGCGAGATCAGGACCAACTCCCCTTTCCACCGCCTAAGGAACTGCTGTAGAAAGCGGATCGATAGGATATCGAGGTAGTTGGTCGGCTCATCGAGAAGAAGGCAGTCAGGCTCCGACAGCAAGACCTTTGCCAGGTGGAGGCGTAAATGGTATCCGCCTGATAGCTGCATGGGAGAGACTTCCATCTCCTCTTCTCTAAATCCCAGTCCGAAGAGGATCATTTCCGCTTTGTAGATGCTGTCCTGCTCTTCTTCTTTCAGACCAAGAGAAGCTTCTTCGATTACCGTCGGACGTGAAAACCGGATATGCTGATCCAAATAGCCAAGGCGGTACCCCTTTGACAAAGAAATGCTGCCCCGGTCGGGAGTCTCTTGTCCGACAAGCAATCGGAAAAGGGTCGTCTTTCCCGAGCCATTGCGTCCAACAAGGCCGCACCGCTCTCCTGAATTGATGGAAAAAGAGACCTCTTTGAGCAGCTCGTCTCCACTATACCCATGCGTTAGATCGTCAACTTGAATCATAATTTCACGGCAGGTCTTGTTTCTGATGGCGGTCGACAATGCGCTGGATAATATTTGTGGTCGAGATCCCAGGAGTATAAGGCACAGCCTTAAAAATCCCCATTTCGATCGAAACGCCATATTGGTCCATCAACAAGTCTGGATTAAAATCATCGCCATGGACAACAAGGTCGATCTCATGTTCTTCGATCCATTCCTTTGTCAGGCGCAGCGGAGGCGCCACGACCACCTCATCGACATAGCGGCAAGCGCTGATCACAGCGGCCCTTTCCTGCAATGTCAAAATAGGAACTCGCTTATACGATTCAACATCTTCATCGGAGAGAACGCCGATGATCAAATAGTCGCCGCATTCTTTGGCCTTTTTAAAAAATTCGATATGCCCTGCGTGGAAAAGGTCGCCGACAATATCCGCGTAGACCCGCTTTGGTTTAATGTCCTCAGCAAGAGCCCCTGTGGACACTCCAAACGCAACTGCAGCCAAAAGAAATGTTTTACCGAGCATATACACCTCTGTAATTTGAAAGAAGATTTGTACCAACTTCTCTATAGAAAAGTCAAAAGAATAGCGCGGACTGCAAGCTTTTCTTGCTTGACAGGATCATTGCCATAACCCGTATTCTTAGGAAATATTAATGTAATTACCTTTCTGGAGGATGAATGGCTCATCAAGACAAGCATTTCAAATGGGCTGTTGTAGGAGCTGGTCCTTCCGGGATCGCCGCAATAGGAAAATTGTTAGACGCTGGAGTGGACTCGAGCGGGATCCTTTGGATCGATCCTCATTTTGCTGTCGGCGACCTCGGCAAAAATTGGAGCTGCGTTCCAAGCAACACGACAGTTGAACTTTTCTTGCGCTTTATCCATAACTGCAGCGCTTTTGAATTTGACCAGCACAAAAAGAGATTTACCTTACAGGACCTGAACCCTAAAGACACCTGCTTGCTTGAGCATATCGTTGCTCCTCTGCAGTGGATCACAGACCGGCTAAAAAACAAGGTCGCAATATCCCAAACCACTGCAATGGCGCTTAAGCTAGACAAAGGCGTCTGGGAAATCAAGACCAATCAAAATCCTCATTTTGCCCGCAATGTGATTTTGGCGATCGGCTCTGAACCAAAGATGCTCAACCACTCAGGCGTTCAAACAATCCCCCTCGAGACAGCGCTCAATACAGAATTATTAAAGCAGAGCGTCGATCCAAAGGATTGCATCGCTGTGTTCGGATCATCCCACTCCGCCATCCTGGTCCTTGCGAACCTGATGAACATCAAGGTCCGCAAAGTGATCAATTTTTACCGCTCGGCGCACCAGTACGCCATCTACCTCAAAGATTGGATCCTCTATGACGACACAGGGCTTAAAGGTTCAACCGCGGCTTGGGCAAAGCAGCATATCGACCACACCCTTCCCAAGAATATGAGCCGAGTGTTAATTACCGAACACACATTTTCCGAATCATTGGCAGAGTGCAATAAGGCGGTCTATGCAACGGGATTCCAAAGGCGCAAACTGCCCGTTCTGGAGCAATTTGAAGGGCTGAAATACGACGACAGGACCGGGATCATCGCTCCAGGCCTGTTCGGCCTAGGCATCGCATTTCCCCAAGCCCAATTTGATCCATTAGGGCATCTGAACCATCGTGTGGGACTCTGGAAGTTCATGGACTATCTCAACCAGATCCTTCCAATTTGGTTGCAGTACGCAAACACGTAAAAAAGATTGCTAAAACCTAAAAATCGACTGAAACTTTTTATTGAGATAGGTTCTAAAGAGGGAATTGGAAAATTCCCTCTTAAAGAAGCAGTTGCAACTGGCTCTACTTAAATTAATGCTTTCGCCCGTATGCCCTGTCGCCCGCATCGCCGAGTCCTGGAACAATATATCCTTTTTCATTCAACGTAGGGTCGACTGCCGCAGCTGTGATATGGACGGAAGGATAGGCTTGCTTGATCCGCTGGATGCCAGGCTCAGCTGCGATGGCGCCAATGATATAAATTTTCTTCGGCCCGCGAGCTTCAATGATCTTGAGAGCATCTAAAATAGAGCCGGCCGTTGCGATCATCGTGTCAGCCAAGATGACGCATTTGTCTTTGATATCGGGAATCGCGACATATTCGACATCGGGAAGCAAAGTCTCTTCATTGCGGGACATCGCGATGAATCCCACCTCTGCATCAGGAAAAACCTTATGCACTCCCATGCAAAGGGGAACACCGGCACGCAAAATCGTTACAAGGACAGGCTGTTCTTCAAGGAGGAAATGGGTAGCGGAAGCATTAGTCAGCGTCTTAACGTCCACTTTCTTTTGCTCCAGCAGGTCCATCACTTCAACCGCCAAATATTCGCCGATCTTTTCCAAAGCCTTACGAAAATCCTCCCCTTTTGTCTCAGGATTGCGGATTTCATAGACCAATTGGTTCAGAACAGCCTTATTGTGCGGCTCAGCAAATGCTAGCGAACTTGCGGACGATAATGCAGCGCAAATGCCGATCGCTAGACGGATCTTAGAAATCATATTTGTTACTCCGAAGGTGGTGTGTCGTTGATGAATGCAAAAATACCTGGAAGGCCTCTGTAGTGTTCTTTGTAATCAAGCCCGTACCCGATCACAAAACGGTTGGGGATATCAAAAAGGACAAAATCGGGCCGATACGTAACTTTCCTTGGAACATCTTTGACAAGAAGGACCAATGATCTGAGAGATTTGGGGTTCTTCTGCTGAATGAGGGACATCAAAGTCACCATGGTGTTGCCCGTATCGAAGATATCGTCTACGACAAGGACATGTTTGCCTTCAATACCGAGAGTATCTAGGCCTGCAACCTGCAGCTCGCCTGCCTTTGTCCCGCGGTGCCCGTAGCTGCTTGCCCTCAAGTAGTCGATGGTCAGCGGAACATTGAGATGCCGAATGAGGTCGGCCGTAACGCAAATGGCGCCCTTCATCACCATGACAATCACCACCTCATCATCGCGGTATAACTCGTTGAGCGACTGCGCAACAGTTTGAATTCGGCTTTCAATTTGATTGGGAGAGATCAGAAGCTCCACATTGTCATTGGCATAGCAGAACGATGTAACAAAAAGTAACAGCCAGGATAACCGTCTCATTTTTTCCTCCAAAAATGTGCGACATGGATTGAATATGAGACAAGAAAAAAAATAAATCAAGCCCACAGTATATTCTGAAGGCTATTGCACCATCTGTCTAAAACAGGAAACTCTATATAAAAACAACTTGCCAAACCCCCAATTTTTCAAGTTGTTTCGATATACGATTTTTTATTTTTTCTGTTGTGCGAGTTGCGCGCATGATCTTCCACAATAATTATGAACGCGCCCCGATGTTTCTACGAATTTTGGCCTTTCGTGGCAATTATCACAATTCTTAGGATCCTTGTACAATCGACCATGGCTAATCGAACAAAACTCGTGTCCCTCATAACGAAGCTTATTGCAAGATGGAAGGATGCAGACTTCCCTAGTCGCAATTAAAGGCTGAGCTGTTGTTGGTGCCGTTAATGTCGGAGTAATTAAAGAAGGCGGCGTGCTTGAAGCATAAGAGTAGTTCCTAGGGCCGTTCAAATTTCCCCAAGGAGATGCAACCAGGCCGGTTCCGCCGAACTCTCCTCTAAGGCGCATAAGCGCTTTGCCTAGTTCATTTCCACCCGTTCCATTAAAACCATCGCTCCAGCAAGTATCTCTTCGGTTCGCATCTGGCAAGTGTTCGCATAGATATGCTGAACCGGTTGCCATAAGGATCTCTTTTAAAGGAGGGTTTGTCTCAAATTTAATACGCAAGACACTCGTCATGACATCAATTTTGTTTCCTGATGATTGAGAGTCCCATTGGCTTAACCGCACTGCTGTCATTCTGTGTTGTTTAGATAACGAAACGGCTTGGTCTCCAGTGGTCTGATCATTGAATAGATAATAAATCTCTGGTTGGTCGATGTACTTTTGAGATTGAAAAGCTGCTTCGGCATTTCCAAAGAGTTTTCCCTGGTAAGGGATCAAACAGGGATGAAAATTCCCAAAAACGCCAGTCAGAGGATCCGTCTTTTCGTCGTAAAAAATAATGAAGCCTAGAGCTTGAGCCCGCGCCCTGATTTGTTCCGAAGGAGAACTTGGATCAATAGGAGTTGAAATAGCGGCAGAGACAGGAGTTCGAGGCAAAGAAGAAGCGGAAGGCTGAGAAGCTGGTGGAACTTGATGGGAGTTTAAGACGTCATGAATAATTTTCTGGAGACTTGTTGGATTGTCTAAAGCATGCTGTTCACCGTAATTAGCCACTGGCGGTTCTCCAGCTTCGTGCCAAACCTTAAAATAGATTTGATCAAGTTCAGTCTTTGGAATAGCTTGCAAACAGGAAGCTGTTGTTTTTAGACATTCCGCAACGATGCCTTGCGTTGCCATCTTAAGTTTATTTAAGTTGTCAAAGGCATGGTTTTGGCCATAATTATCTTCAGGAGGTCGGTTAGCTTGGTCCCATATGTTAAAAAAGATTTCCTGCTTTATTCTATCTGGGAGTACATTGACCAGTTCTCGCTGTTGCGACTCGGAAGAAGCATTTTGTAATAGAAAAACAGTATTTAAGTTATCAATCGCATCAATTAAATTAGTTGATTGTAAAGACATATTTAACCCCCATCTTTTATTTCAAAGAAATCTTTATTCGCAAATTATTTTAACAATTCACAACGATTGATGTATAGTAAATTTTCACCTTCCTCGCTCGACGTAAAGTAAAGAAATAAATACTGCTTTAATAACTCGTCCGTTGCCATTTTTATGTAAATTGAAATTTTTATTTACCTTGCAACATCTGACTATTTTAAGAGGTTAACGATGAATGGCGTTCAGGACGTAACCACCTGCAATCGAATTTGATCACACGCCAGAAAATCGTAATAAATATTTTAGACTCTAGCCTACCTATTCTACAAAGGTAATGGGGCTCCAGCATAGCAAAAAAAAGCTGTTGATCCTTAGCTAGTTAAGAAAATAACATCGACGAAGCCAGAAAGCGTTAGCTTTTATTTCGAAAGAAAAAAACAAGACCGCCGCCGCTGAGCAACACGGCCATTCCGCCAATGAGCAGATAGGTCTGCTTCATGTCGTTCTCGCTGACCTTTTTTGTCAGCACATCGCCTACGATTGCGCCTAACGGCTCTTCCAAGGAAGGGCTTGCTACAGCGGAAACATTTTGCTTTGCTTCATGCGTTTGTTGCATGGAATGGATTGCGTATGCGACAAAACCAGCACCGACGACCAGGACCATCAAACCCGCAATCTTCTTTAATTGAGACAAGTCCATATATCCTCTTATAGTTGCTTCAAAGAAGCTCAAATCCAGAGAAGACCGCTTTAAAATCCCCTATCATCTATAGGAAATAGGCGGCCAACTTTCTAACGCTACCTGGATACTGATCTCTGTTATTACTAAAAAAATATCTGCTTGTAAAGCTCAGACTCGATATTTAACTAGAGAATAAGGGGATTTTAGCATATGATCCTCGTCAAGTTTTTTAGATGGGAAGTCCAAGAAAGAAATTCGTTTGGTTCAGTGCCCCTCTGGAAAGAAAAAATGTACTCCATAACAGAGGTATCTCTAAAATGAATTTTTCCGATTTTGAACTTGCTTCTCCCATTATGTCAGCCCTAAAAGAGATCGGCTACCAAAAGCCAACTCCCATCCAAGAACTCGCTATCCCTAAAATCTTAAGCGGTTTAGACCTTATCGCGTCCGCCCAGACAGGAACGGGGAAAACAGCTGCCTTTATGCTTCCTGCGCTCCACCATCTGAGCACTCTTCCGAAGACCAAAGGCAAAGGACCTCAAATTTTAGTTCTAGTCCCAACCCGTGAATTGGCAATCCAAGTCGCCCAAGAGACCAAAAAGTTCGGAAAATACCTCCCCGATTTAAAAACAGTCTGCGTTTACGGAGGAGTTCCTTATCCCCCGCAGAACAAAGCCCTGAACCAACCTTACGATATTCTTGTTGCGACCCCCGGCCGCCTGATCGACCATATGGACGAAGGAAGGATCAATCTTTCAAGAGTTAAGTTCCTTGTTCTTGACGAAGCGGACCGGATGCTCGATATGGGCTTCATCGCCCCGGTCGAAAAGATCGCGGCAGCAACTCCTAAAGAGCGTCAAACATTACTCTTCTCAGCGACGCTTGACCCGAAGATTCTGAAAATCTCCCAAAAAATGCAAAAAGAGCCTTTCGAAATTAAAATTAAGCCTGACCACACCGTGAAAGGCAATATCGAGCAGCGCTTTTATTTTGCAGATGGGATGGGCCATAAGCTGCGACTGCTGGACCATATCCTTGCTAACACGCCTATTGATCAAGCTATCATCTTTACGGCAACAAAACGGCAAGCCAACGAGATTGCTATTCAGCTCCACGAAAAAGGGCACCGCTCAGGAGCGCTTCATGGAAACATGAACCAACGGCAAAGGACAAAGACCATCGACAGGCTCCGCCGCAAACAGATCCAAATTCTGGTTGCAACCGATGTCGCTGCGCGCGGTATCGATGTTGCCTCTTTGTCGCATGTCATCAACATCGACCTTCCCTACCAAGAGGAAGATTATGTCCACAGGATCGGCCGGACTGGAAGGGCTGGCGCTTCTGGTGTTGCGATCACATTCGCATCCTATGCAGAAGAGTCGATGATTGCCAAAATCTCAAAAATGACAGGCTCCTCCATCAACATCCACACGATTGAAGGACTTGAGCCTAAGCCAAAATCTGAACGGAAAGATTTCCGTATGCAAAAGAAGAACGGGCCTTCCTTCCGTAAAGAAAAAGGGCCTCGCCGTTTTTCAAATAACAAGTTCAAGCCGTTTGGAAAAGGTAGGAGCGGAGGCTCTAAAGCCCGATTCGGCGGCAAAGGCCGTTAACTCGGCTTTGCACATTTGCGCACCAATGAAAAAGGGCCTGTTTTCACAGGCCCTTTTTCATTGGGTATGAGATAGTTTGGCAACTGCCTCATCAATTGCATCCGGAAGAGAATTAAGAAGCAGCCTGCTTCATAATGTCCTTAGAAAGCTTGTTCCAAGCTTCCCAGTCTTCAGCTATGCCTTTCTTAAGAGACTCGATCTGCAGTTTTAGCTCCTCTAACAAGTCTTTGTTAGGCTGCTCCTTTTCCTTGCAGTTCTTATACTCTTGCGTAAGCCTGTAGAAATCGGAGAACCTTGCAAGAATGTCCCGAGTGGTACTTTCGATCTTCTCTTCCAAAATAGCGCTATTGACGCTCAGGTAGTTCTTGACGACTTCGATCATCTCATTTCTCCGTTCGATCACGATCCTTTCTTGAATGCGGATGTGGCTGACCTTGCGAAGTCCGTAGGCCAATTTAAACTTTGATAAAGTCCAGATAAGCCACTTGGTCGGATCGAAATGATACCATCGGATCCCATTGCGGTAATCATTGGCGAAAGTATGGTGATAGTTATGATAGCCCTCTCCAAAAGTAAAGATCGACATCAAATAATTATCTACAGCGGAGTGTTCCTGGCTGAACGATTTGCTTCCCCAAGTATGAGCAAGGGAGTTAATGAACCAAGTAAAGTGATGGAGGACAAGCAGGCGAACGCCCCATACAAACACGAATGCGCTCAGGTAGTCATTAAAAATATAGCCCATGACAGCAACAGAAAGGATGTTTGTCAAAAACATCAGAGGGACATAAAACTTGTGCTGAAACATGACTAATTTATTTTTATACAGGTCGGCGACAACCTTGGGATCGATCGGATCCGCCTTATAAAACATCCAGAGGATATGGGCGAATAGGAAGCCTTTTTTGATCGAATACGGATCTTGGTCCTTATCGACATAGGCGTGGTGCTTCCGATGGTCGCATGCCCATTTCAAAGCACTGCCTTGCGTTGCAATTGTCGCAAAAAATAATAAGACAGCCTCCACATACTTATTGGTCTTATAGGTCGAGTGGGAATAGAGGCGATGGTAGCCCGCAGTAACGCTAATGCCGGAGATATACATTAGAAGCGCTGACACAATGCAGATCCCTGCTGATGGCGAGTGATGCATAAAGTAAATAGGCAGGCCGATCAAAAGAGCCAGGTGATAACCAACGATAAAAATGAGTACGCCCCAATCGTATTTCGAATGTTTCATAATCTTTCCTTTGCTAACAAAACTAAAGCTCTAGCGAGCCGATTGCCCTATTCTAGCAGATTTTCCCGATTCGTTAAACAAATTTTATGGTAAACATTTTAAAATTTAAATATTTTATATATAGCGCATGCCGATGGAAGCAAAGGAACTCCTTCAGCGGAAAAGGAACATCATGAAACCATTGTTGGCCAAACTTCGCTTTGCCGGAGGCGTCTTCCTAATCACTGGAATGACGATAGGGGTCGGTATGCTTTCCCTGCCGATCTCAACAGCTGTAACAGGATTTATCCCTTCTCTGCTGAACTATTTCATCTGCTGGCTCTTCATGATGGGCACGGGATTGATGATCTTAGAGACTGTCAGCCGATTTCCGCCAGGATCCAACTTCATCACTCTCTACGGCCATATTCTCGGCAGATGGGGAGAGCTTGCCTGCTGGGCGCTATTTCTCTTTCTCTTTCCCTGTCTCATGGTGGCCCACACTGTAGCAGGAGGCAAGCTTTTATGCGGTCTTCTTAATTACAATGTAACCCACCAGGTCTGCATCATTGCCTACGTGATTCCCTTAGCAGCCGTCATCTACCGGGGCATCCGATCGACGGAGCGTTTGAACACGCTGATTGTTTTGATCGTTTTAGTCCTCTTCATATGGTTCACCTTAAACGCAATCGGTTCGATCCAGCTTCCTTACTTGCAGCGAAATGATTGGACCATCTCCTTTCAGGCAATCCCTATTTTTTTTACTGCCTATGCCTACAAAAGCATCATTCCTACCACCTATCGGTATTTAGATTACGACGCAAAAAAGACCAAAAGAGCGATCATGATCGGGATAACCATCCCCTTTATCCTCTTTGTCGTATGGGAACTGCTGATCTTAGGGATCATCCCCCTATCCGCACTCAACCAAATGCAGATCGATAATAGCAACTTCACGAACACCATATTCAAACCCCTTCATTTTTACCTGCACAACCCTCTTTTTGAGGGATGGGGAAGATTTTTAATGCTTCTTGTCTCGACAACATCCTACTTGTGCATTGCCATCGCCTTTTCCGATTTCCTGCATGACGGACTTAAGCTTAGAAGGCATCGAAGGACCGAAAAAGAAATTTTAGCGCTTGCAGTCTTCATTCCAGCCTTTGTCGCCCTTGTTAGCCCCCATCTCCTTGTCTATACACTCGCTTATATCGGAGGGGTTGTAACGATCGCTGCAGCGGGATTTTTTCCAGTCATCCTGACCTATGCGGCTAGGAAGCGCTTAAAAAATCAAAGGGCAAAGTACCTTTTTCCCGGCGGCAAACCGATGCTTGCCCTATTTATTGGCTTCGTCATCATCATAACCCTTGCAACATTCACGTTCTAATATGAGCAAAATGAAATTTCAAATCTTGATCATCTATCTCGCTGCACTGGTCCAAGGAACTGCGCTTGTCACGTTCCCTGCTGCCGGAACGCTGATCACAAGCGCACAGGGGCAAAACCTAACGCCTGCGCAATACGGTTTTCTCTTTATCCCGATGAATATTGCAGCAATCCTGTCCGCTTTCCTAGCTGGCAATCTATCAGGACGTTTGGGACTGCGGCCAATCTTTGTTGCAGGACTTCTCTGCAATACCGTTTCCATGGCGTTTTTTGCATCGACCCAATCCTTTTTAACAAACAGCCAGAGTGTTTTCAGCCTCATGATTTTTGCGCTTTTGTTCATGGGATTAGGATTTGGAACGACTCTTACGATCTTGAACGCATACGTCGCAGCATTCTTCCCCAAAAGGATCCCCACCGCTTTGACAGCATTGCATTCATTGCTCGGCACCGGGACAGCGATAGCGCCTCTGTTGTTTAACTTCTTCATGCAGCGGCAAAGTTGGTGGATCGATCCGGTCCTGCTTGGAGGTCTTTTCATTCTCTTTACCCTCTTAAGTTGGAGCCTGCTTGATTCCGCCCATCATCAAAAGAACAGCTCCTCCTCTAGCCATAAAGAAAAACTTGGAGACGTTTTCAAGCTCTTTTGCGCGATGGTCTTTTTATATGGGATCTGCGAGACCATCTTCGGCAACTGGGCAACGATCTTATTAACAACGGAGAGGGGCTTAAGTTTATCCAAAGCAAGCCTGGCCCTCTCGCTATTTTGGGCGATGGTCACATTGGGAAGGATCGGCATCGCTGCCAGCTCATTATGGATACGGCCCAAAATGATCTACGCGGGACTCCCTCTTGCCATCTTGATCGTTTATCTCTTTGTGCCGATTGCTCAAGGAAGCTTGTCGAGCTTGCTGCTATTTGCAGCAGCCGGGCTTGCGTGCTCAGGAATGCTCCCTTTGTCCATTAGCCTCGACCAAAAAGAATACCCTAAGCTTGCTGCTGTCATCTCCGGACGCCTTGTCACTGCCTATATGCTGGGATACTGCGTTGCAGCTTATGGGGCTGGAGAGCTCATGAAAATTTTTAAAATTTCTTTGGAATCGATTTATTTTTATACCTCATTTATCGCCTTGATTATGGTTATCTTGATGCCATTTCTCTTCAGAAGAATTATACACAAATGAACTCAAAAGTTGGTTTTTGGCTGCGCCGAACCTCCGCATCTTCGGAGCCGACTGCATCGCTTAAGCTTATTCAAGTTGAGCTGCTTTATCGTCGCTTTGCTGCTCCAAACCTGCGGCGTTGGCTTTGCCAAATTCCCAACTTTTGAATTCATTTGTGTATAAAAAAAGCTAATTTTTACTTGCCGTTAAAAACACCACGCTGAATAATATCACATTAATTCTCACGGCAATCCTTTCGGATTTTTTTAACAGAATAAACAAAAACTCTAGAATTAATTTTCTAGATAAATTTTATGAATAAACGAACTGAATTTAAATTTTTATTTTTGATTATTATCATTTTCATTGCAGCTTGCATTGAAACTGATATCTACTTGCCCGCTTTCCCCGACATGATGGTATGGTTTTCCGCATCGGAAGGAGCGATCCAAAGTCTATTAACTTGGAACTTTGTTGGCATTTGCCTATCCGGACCCTTATATGGCCCGTTATCTGATGCATTCGGACGGAAAAAACCTCTGATGATCGCCCTGGGCATGTTCCTTTTGGGCAGCATCATTACATTATTTGCCAAAGACCTGGACCAGATGCTGATCGGAAGGATCTTGCAAGGACTTGGCAGCGGAGGATGCTTTACTTTGGGAACAGCGATCATCTTCGACGCTTTCCAAAAGGAAAAGGCGATCCAAGCTACGAACAATCTCAATACGATTGTTCCGATCATCATGGCCGCAGCTCCAATGCTCGGCGGATATTTGAATCAAAATTTTGGATTCCGTTCGAATTTTTTAGCAATTGCGGTCTTTGTTTTGATCAGTTTGGTGATCTCCCAATTTTTTTATAAAGAGACCCTGCCTGAAGAAAAACGGATTCCTTTTAAGTTCTCTTCGATCTTGAAGGACTTTAAACAAGCGCTCTCCAACTTAGCGTTTTGGCAAGTGACAATGGTGATCAGCCTGCTGTTTTCCGGTTACATTGCCTTCCTTTCAGGCACTTCCGTCCTCTTTGTTGTGGAATTTGGAATGAGCAAGGTCCTATTTCCCTTCATCCAAGCTGCCATTCTCGGCGGATGGGTCTTGGGAAGCCTTTTGCTCAACCGGGTCATCAGAAAATGGGGTATACCCAAGGTCAAACAAGCAGGGATCGCATTGTGCATCGCCGGCGGCATCGTCATTGCCATCGGAACGCTCATCGCACCGCGGGACCCTTATTCGCAGACTTTTGGGATGGTCCTATACGCCTTAGGAGCTAATTGGATCATCGGCCTCTATTTTCCAGAAGGAATGGAGATCCTGCCCAACATTAAAGGGATTACAGCAAGCCTAATGACAAGCGCCAGGCTCCTCGCCGCTGCACTTGTTGTAGGGATGACGAGCTCTCTGTACAACGGAACGATCTATCCGCTTGCAGGGACTGTCATTGCTACAATCGCGGTCATCCTGCCTACTTTGATCTACTATGAGAAACGGCGATCAGTCCAATCGGTAGAAACAACGTAAGGATGCAGTTGCAAAACTGCTTCTAAGGACAAAAAAAAGCCCCGGAACAACAGCCTTAAGCTTTTATTCCGGGGATTCTTTTGAAAAACACTTTTAAACGTCTTAGCTAATGTGCTTGCTCAAGCAGCCTGCTAGCTTTAACATGTCTACAGGTTTGTTGCCGATAACAGCTGCCAGCTTTTTATCAGGGCAAATCATTCTCTTATTTTTCGTGTCTTGGCATTTATGCGATTTGATATATGCCCAAAGCTTCTTGACGATCTGAGGACGAGTCAATTTTTTTGCTCCTCCGCAAACTGCTGAAAGCTCTTCAGACAAGGAGCATGTCATCTTAGTTAGACCAGATGCAGCTCTTTTTTTTGCTGGCTTCTTTTTAGCGACCTTTTTTTTGGTAGCAGCCTTTTTCTTCTTAGCCATAAATATTTCCCTCTTTCAAAGTGGAGTGTTTTGGGAAGATTGAAATATAGCGGTTCCAAATCTTCATACTCTGGGTGTAAAACCTTTTTTAAATTCCTGCAAGAATAATCTTCATTTTTCGGTGGATTTTTCAAAAAAAATTTCGCTCGTATGCAATTCGGTGCGTATTCGTGCTATTCTAAATCGATCTCATTTTATATAAGAAAACTGATTGGACTATTGAAAAAGAGGCTTTGTATGTACGAAGGAAAGATCATCGATACGCACATGCACCTGTGGAATACCGCCAATGGATATACCTGGCTCCCCCTACTTGCCAATGGAGTATTAAACCACAATTTTCTTGCCGAAGACTATCAGAAGATGAGCAAAGACCTGCCCATTTCCCAAATGGTCCACATTGAATGCGGAGGTTTTCCAGACAATCCTGTATTGGAAACAAAATGGGTCCAAGAACAGGCGGAGCGCTACGGTTTTCCCCATGCGATCATCGCCTATGCGCAGCTTCATTCTCCCGATGTAGAAA
The DNA here is from genome assembly GCA_018240225.1 of Verrucomicrobiota bacterium. Classification (GTDB taxonomy): domain Bacteria; phylum Chlamydiota; class Chlamydiia; order Chlamydiales; family Rhabdochlamydiaceae; genus Acherontichlamydia; species Acherontichlamydia pituitae. The sequence goes on along the minus strand of JAFEGF010000008.1, from coordinate 11,146 downwards.
ACACGCTCAAAGGCCACAAGCAATATCCTAGTTTAAGAGGGATTAGGATGGCGCTGAACTCTGTTGAGGGATCCTTTGGCGCAGAGCGGGACGACTACATGAAGGACCCTGCATGGAGAAAAGGTTATGCCCTCTTGTCCAAGTATGGCCTGATATTTGAAATGCAAATTTACGATACTCAGATACCTGATGCTGTCGAACTTGCCCGCAGCTTTCCTGATATCCCAATCGTCTTGCAGCACCTGGGCTGGCCTTTGAAGACGGGGCCGAATGATTTTGCTCTCTGGAAAAGCAGGCTGGCCGAGATCGCGCAATGTCCAAATGTCTGCTTAAAAATCTCCTGCATCGGCTGGATCTTTCAAAAGAACGATGAAAAAGCGATCATCCCTTACATCCAAGAGGGCGTCCGCTTCTTCGGAGTTGACCGGTGCATGGTCGGCAGCAACTGTCCTCCCGACCGCGTATATATCCCCTTCAATGAGATCTTCCGCATCTTCAAGACGGCGCTAGCCTCCTATTCTGAAGCGGACCAAGAAAAAGTGTTCTATCGGAACGCTAAAAAATTCTACAGAATTTAGAGGCAATTGCCTCTTTAAGCTGCTCTAGTTTTTAGCATCCCATAAACTATGTAATCCAACAGGGATCGGATTGGGAACTTTCGCCCGGGCTATCTCATTAAACCCGTTTGCATCGATCACGAGCAAGAAAGAACTGTTGCGGGCAAAATCGAGCACGACAGACAAAACGACTCCATCATTCTCCTTGGTTGCGCCTGGGCGCGCTACAAAGATCGGCTCTCCCGGAAAACACCCTGCTTCAGACCAGCTTTTTGCAGTTTTCGCATTGACATCGATCTGGTAGAGCGCAGGGTTTGCTTGCATCGTTGTGGGAAAACGCATGTCGACCGCATAACAGTACTGATATTCCTGCGCTACCCGTTCCGAAGCGACGCGCGGAAGTTCAACAGTCTGATCGAACAAGGTCTCGCTTTTTAGCTCTTGCTGAGCAACATCGATGGTAAACCGCTGCAGCCTCGTTGTTTCACTCTCTTCGATGCTCTTTTGATCGTCCATTTGATCAGTGACAACGTTCATGATGTTCGCATTCGGATGGGTGACGATATCGATATAAATCTTCCCCTCCTTGTCAAAAGCATTGACATGATGGAAAGCGAAAAAAGGATCCCCTTTGATCTTGAAAGATTTTCCGGAAGAGCGTTCGACGACAAGGAACTCGGTTCCCAGTTCAGGCTTCCACCGATAATTAAAAATGAACGGCTTCTTCTTTTCCTTTAAGTCGATCGGATTGACGACAAAGGGAAACTCGACGAGGACAACGTAATGCTCTGTAAGGGCAAAACTGTGCATGTAGGAGGGACGCTTCACAGGAACCTCTGCAATGACGCTCCTTCCCGCTTCTCCATTTTGCATTTTCCAGATAACGTAGGAAGTGTTCCTTCCAAAGCGTATGAAATAATTGACCGTTTCGCCTGTGATCGGATCCCGTTGAGGATGCGCAGATTCCCACTGTCCTTGCACAAGCTTGTCCTGATACTGGAAATTCCCCACCGTCTCCAAAGTCTCCGGATCAAAGACGACCGGCATCGGGACCTCTGTCAACGCGACCATTTGATCAGCGTATGCCTGGATGCTGACATCGGCATTATGGATCCCTTTCATGGGAGCTGGGATCTCTTTGGAGATCTGGTCTTTGAACACTTTGGGGCATGGATCTTGGGCAAACCCGCTGAACTCCAAACTTTTCTCATCCATCATGATGAAATACTGCTCGCTGCGCAAAAAGCGGTTGCTATAGGCAACCTTTCCAGAAGAAAATTCAAAGACATGAAGCATAGCAAGCCCATCGAACCACTCTACCCTCTTGTCCCCTACTTGGAACTTGGCAGGCCCATTGCGCAAAAGAGCCCCGGACAGCCATCCCGGAACCGTTCCAGACACTAAACAAGGAAAACCGCTCACCTCATCTTTCATATCGAACAACAAATGCTCGTTCGCAAACGCTTCCCCTGGCGTTGTAACTGGAACCGGTTGGCTGTTCGATTGGCAAGAACTCAATGCCAAAGCTGCTGCAATAAGACTTTTTCTTATCATTTGCACTTAATTCCTCTTCAAAGCATTGTCCAGCATCACTTTGATCTGTTTGGTCCATCCGATTTTTTGCTCAGAGTCATAAATCGGCAAGTCGAGAAACCCATGGATCACCGAGCCGAAACATTTTGATTGGACCATCACGCCTGCATTCTTCAAAGCTTCAGCATACTTGCTGCCCTCTACATGCAAGGGATCATATTCCCCGGTAACGACTACGGCCGGAGGCAGCCGGGACAGATCAACAGCACGGTCAACCGATGCGTAAGGGTTCTTGCCGTTTTCCTCCGATTGCAAATAAGCGCCCCACATGAACTGCATCGCTTCTTTTGTCAAAAAGTGGCGGTCGGGAGAACTGTCATAAGGTTCAGAATCAATTTGAGCTGTGATGATCGGATAGATGAGAAGCTGCGCTGCAATTGCCGGCCCATTAAAATCCCTTGCCATCAGCGATACCGCTGCAGCTAGATTGCCTCCTGCGCTCTCTCCGCAAACGATCAGCTTGTCCACATCAGCGCCCCACTTTCCGGCATGCTCAGCCGCCCACACTGTTGCCGCATAGCAGTCTTCTAGGGGTTTTGGGAAGGGATTTTCAGGAGAAAGCCGGTAGTCGACCGATATGACGACCGCTTCCAAATGCTGCGCTAGCAAGCGGCAGACAGGATCAGCTTCCGTGATATTGCCAAAGATCCAGCCTCCGCGGTGAAAATAGAGGATCACAGGAGGTTTTTCCACTCCTTGAGGAGTATAAACATTGAGAGGAATGCTATTGTTGTCCTTCCCTTTGATTTCTACACGGTCGATGCACTTGACCTCCGCTCGAAACGGATCTGCATTCAAGAAGAATTCGGTGCACCGCTTGCGTGCTTCTGCAAGTCCTTGCTCCGAAGAAGTTTTGATCACCTCGGAAAAACCATCGATCAACTCTCTAAAACGGGGATTTTCCATTAAATCGGGAAGCTGCTGCGTTTTCATAATGAACTCCATTGTTCCTGAGGTTGTCTTGATTCAAAAGTTTCATGGTGTTTGCGTATAAACTTGAATATAGGTGATTTCAGAGACATCGGGAAGGGTTTGTCCCTGCTGGAAAAGCTCCTTGATGATCTTCCGGTCGACTATTTTTTCCATTTTGACTGCTCCGAAGGCCTCTGCATCTTGTACGGAGATCCCGATGGATAGGCGCGTTGTCCTCTTGACCCGGTAGGCATCCAGTTGAACTGAGGGCTCATCTTTTGGCATCAGATCTAAAATTTCAGAAACAAGGAGTTTCTTTTGCTCTTCAAGCTCTTCGATTTTCCGTTGGACCTCTTTATAGGCCTGAACTTTTTCCAGCAGTTCCGTCATGCCGATCTTACCCATTTGTCGATCGCCTATTGTATCAGAAAGGCTTTTGACAGCGAAACTTAAAATCGATAGTGTATACTGCTTCTACTTGATAGTTGAAACAGCCTATACCGAAAATGAGATTTGGAAAATGATCCCCGTCACACATTTAGCCCTTGCCCTTCTGATCATCCTTATCTGGGGTTTTAATTTTATCGCGATCAAGCTTGGACTGGACGAAGTCTCCCCTCTTCTTCTTGGCTTTGCCCGATTTTTTCTCACAAGCATCCCTGCCGTTTTTTTCGTTAAACGCCCCAGCATCCCCTTTCGATCCGTCATCATCTATGGCCTTGTCATGTTCGCTTTGCAGTTCGCCCTTCTTTTCATGGGCATGTACGCAGGCGTAACACCCGGCCTGGCATCGCTGCTTCTGCAGCTGCATGTCTTTTTTTCTGTGCTGCTTGGAGCCCTATTCCTCAATGAAAAATTCCATTCCTGGCAGATCATTGGCGCGCTGATCGCCTTCAGCGGAATAGCCCTTGTGGCCATGCATTTAAGCGGTAGCGTCACACTGACAGGATTTTTGCTGGTGATCGGATCCGCTGCAGCGTGGGGCACTGGCAATGTGATCTCCAAGAAACTTGGCAAGGTCAACATGGTCTCTCTTGTGATTTGGGGGAGTTTGGTCGCATGGCCGCCCCTTCTTGCCATTTCCCTCATTGCGGAAGGATCTGAACATCTGATATCTACCCTCCAGCATCTGACTTGGGTCTCTGGCGGAGCCATTCTGTATATCACCTATCTGTCGACTTTACTGGGATTCGGCCTCTGGAGCTGGCTGCTCCACCATCATCCGATTGGAACGGTGGCTCCCTTCACCCTGCTGGTTCCCATCATCGCCATTTTGAGTTCCGCGGCCTTCCTCAATGAACCCCTCCAGACATGGAAGATCATCGCCGCCCTTCTCGTTATCTTGGGGGTCTGCATCAACTTGTTCGGCCCTAGACTGTATGCGCGGCGAATAGGCAGAAAATAGCCCCCAAAACAGGACTCTTTTTCAAGTCCGCATCCTTAAGATACTGTTCATTTAGACATTCGACTTTTTTCCAATTCAAAGAATTACTTCATATGAAATTCATCACAAACCATTCTTGCTTAACGGAATAAAACCGACCGCACTATTGCAAATTAAGACAGGAGGGAACTATTAGATAACTAACTTCAAGGTAAAAATAATAATTTTAATTTGATTAATAATCAATTTTGTTATAAAATTAGTATGCAATTTATTAATTTAATCAAATACAAAAGGCATATTCTATGAGCATATCTCCTTCATACACCCTTCAATCCGTTTATGACGATGCATTAATCCTGTATTCAAAGATAGCTCACCAAATAAACGATCGCCCTCTCTATCCAGATGAAATGCTCCTACAAAGCTATACGGATGATTTTAGATCGTTGGTCTTACGAGTGGATGAAATCATACGCTCGAAGCCACCTGAAAACAACCATCTATTTTCAGTGATGCTGAATATCCATAATCATTTAGAAGCTGAGAGAAATGACTTCGCATTGACCGATTCGTTCATGGACCTACACGAAAAACACTTGCCGAAAGAACAGACACCAGAAAGGCCGAGGGGGTTGCTTATCTCTTATGAAGGTCCAACAGGAAGTGGAACTTCTAGAATTGGAAGGAAATCAGCGCATTCATCCTCTTCATCGAGTTCGAGCAGTTCCTCTTCTCGAGTGCGACCAAGGGATGATCAGGATAAAGCCCTTTGCAGCATTAGTTTCTTTCAAAAATTTGTCCCCCTATTGGAGCAATGGGATGCTGCTGGCGGAGACCCAGAACCATTTTGGACAGGGAGAGAAGCGAAGATTATCAATACAATGGCTCTTTTAAACCGAATTCCCGAAGAAAGTTCATTACTGAGGTCCCAAATCATCGATGCGCATCGAAATACAGTTGACTGCCTTACAGTTCAAGACCATGAAATTGCCATTCATACGATTGCAGATGACTACGTTGTCCAAGAGATGCAGGAACATTGGATCGCTTTAACTCCTAAGCTCAACAAAGACCCGATGAATAATTACATGGTGTTGAGCGGCTATCTTCGTACACTGACTGGAAAACTAGGTTCTGTAAAAAATCCTTCTGCAAAAGAGATCCTCAAACAGATGATCGCAAAGACATCTGAAGATATAAAACATGAAATCACCCAGGTCAGAAGAAAAGATAGAGCCATTAGCATCTCAATCTCTGAATTTCTCTTGAATTTAGACCCAAAAGAAAACAAATCGAATCAAGCAAAAATTGACCTGAAATTTAAGGATGTGGATGTAGCTTCCAAATTAAAAATCATGGAATATCTCTTAACTCAAAAAGTTTGGATTGATAGCTCGAAAATGGAACAATATGTCCATTCCACACCTTATTCTGAATGGCCAGGCACCTACGATCAAAAATTAATAGCCCTGATGGCAATCCATTCTGATCTTAGTATGAACAAAAGATCGCAACAGATGGAAAATGTGTTGAATGCGATTTTATTGGAAGGCATGGGTGCGCTTGCGTTGCTATCTGCTTACTTTGATCCCAAATCAGCATCGGATCTTGCAGCAGCAATAATTGCTCTTGATCATTTAAATAGAAAAGAACCGGAGCATCCTTCTTCCATGCCTGCATCAGACGTTGGATCATTGTATGCTCTAGGTGAAGCTGTATCATCATCTTATCCAAGCGCCGCACCAGCCCAGCCCTTCAGTTCTGCAATCCCCCCTCACAATTTCATTGCACAACCATACTACCCGGATGGAGCCTCTACATCTTATTCCCCAAACATTGGATTATCGTATGATCTCGGCGGAGCTGCATCATCATCTTCTTTGCCATTAAGACCTTCATCGTCTATCGATCCTTCTTTAACCAGCTTTCCAATTCACAGAACAGCTTTAGAGATCGAGTGCGCAATTCGGCCAAGCGATAAGCTCTTCTTGCGCGCACACTTGCCAGAGAAGGGGATTACTTGGGATAGAGGCGTTGAATTAACGAGGACGCCTGAAGGAAGATATTCATTTAACGTGGATGTTGATGAGGATTTTGAATTTAAAGTCTTGGTCAATGACTGGAATTGGTCCGCCGGCCCTAACATGACCGCAAAGCGCAATCAAGCAATGAGGTTTCAGCCAACTTTTGAAAATCCGATTTAAAACGATCGATTTTACCTTTGCAGATGGCTATTAACTCGAGAGTTCAAATTTTGTGACTGCAAACCGCAGTCGCAAACCTACTTTCAAGCTGTTTTAGCTCTTTTAGAAAACCGTTACCACCAATCCTCGTTTTCAGAATCGGAAACTTGTTGCATCTCGCGGTTTTCAAGAGGAGCGCTCGGCTTCTCATTAAAACCCAAATACTGCTTCCCAGCATCGATTAGAACTTCCAGTTCATCTTTTGGCTGACTCCACCAATCATAATCAGAGCTAGAATGGACGATGGCGGTAGATCCTTGATCAGGCCCTACTGAAGGCGCATATACAAAAGAAACTGATTGAAAGCGCTTCTCTTCTTCACTTTTTTCTTGAGCTAACTTTTTCTTGAAGGCTTCATATTCAACAGGATATTTACTTTTAAAATCTGATTCCTTAGATGTCAGCGCTTTATGACACTCATCCACTTTCTTGTCTTTTCCATCAGTGTCATAGTAATCCGCATCGTCATAATTATTTACCTTGCTCCATGCGTTCTCACGATCTCTTTTCGCATTTGATAGTTCATCTGTTAATTTCCTGGTCTCATACTCAAAGGCTGTTGCCGATTTCACCTTTATCGTATGTACAGGAGTTCCTGAAATCCCTCTTGTTACTGTTGCATTTGCTACAGTAGATCCGCGTGATGATGGATCAACAGAATGTTGATCCGTAATCGATTTACCGCCTTGATTAAAGCAGTTCATTAATGGCTCGATACACTCTTTGTAAATGTTGGAAAACACGCTGGAAATTGTCTTCGATAGAGATTCAAACGCATCGTCTAAATCGAACACTAGAGCAACCCAATTACCCCCTTCAGCACTGCCTACAGCTCGAATTAATGACATATTACACACCCCATTTTAAATTATTATTTTCATTTTGATATCATTATAATAAAACAAACTAATACATTAAATAATAAATTTTATCACTAACTTCGAAAGACTGTAATATTAAACGACTTAACAAAAAATAAAATTTACACATTCTTAACACTTTAATAAACAATACTCTAGAAACCAACCTTGCACCTTGATCAAAAATTTTTAAGTTTTTGGAAATAAACAATTTACAACACACCAAAATTCATATTCCTTTGAAGCGAAAGGAAAATGCAAAGCTTAACAAGCCTCTCGCTCATAATATTTTCAAACCAGACCCTGTCTTCGATCAGAATACTGGGCGAAATTCTTAAAATACGGTTTAATGCAAAAATAAGAACAGAAATCGAGTTTAGGTCCCCCTATGGTCAACCCCATTAGAAACCAACCTTCAGCATATGCGCAGACGCCCCCCAAAAAAAAGGCGCCAAAAGAAATCGATGTGCGAGTGAAGAAGGCTGCAAAGAAAACGAAAGCCGGCGCAACGGCAAGGTCAGCCTCTTCCGTCAAAGCCTCGCCAAAGGTTGGGGGCATCAAAGCCTATTTGGCAGCAGAGAAGGCTTCCCATGTCGCTCGTCAACGGGCCATTGAATCACAGAAAGCCGCCATGAGAGCGCAAAGGGCGGCTATCCTCGCTAGACAAATGCACCTTGCCCAACAAGCGGCGGCGGCAAGACGCGCGCGAGCAGCTGAGAAAGCAAGAAAAGAAGCGCTGAAGGCTGCAAAACGGGCAAAAGAATTGCGCAGGGTCCATCAAATTCGCACGATCCTTGAAAAGCCGGAAGAAAAAAAACGAACCAGGACATTAAAGAAATATCTCCCCTCTTCCGGCAAGAAGTCATCTGCAAGAAAAAAAAGGGCTCTTAAACTCCTTTAATCAGGGTGCTAATCAACAACTCTCCTAGCCAAGATTCGTATTGGTCGGAAGACCAACCTCGATCGATAACGAACATCCGGTACATATCGCGCCCTGTAAGCGCCCAGAGGATGTCCCGCGCTTGAGAAACTGTCATTCCTTTGGCAAGAGATTTTGATTCCGCCATCATTTTGATCGTCTCTTCTTGTCGTTGATAACGACGCAATTCCCTCTCCTTCTCGAGCAGCTTTAATTCCGGAGATAGTACGGATGCTCCGCGGAAAATATCCATCAATGACTTTTCCGCATCATAGATCTGGCGTGCGATGCGGGCAGAGACCTTTAGGTGCTCTTCCGCAGATTTTTGTTGCATCGCTTGATTGACAAGGGAGGCAAATTGATGGGGAGGAAGGGCTTCATCCATCAAAACGCGCAGGACTCCCCTCTTTGACTTAAAGACGGAAAAGATCGTCGATGCCGATACGCCGGCTGCATCGGCGAGCTGTTCAATGGTCACATCCTCAAATCCCTTCGACCGGAATAGGCGTTTAGCCTCAGCGAGGACTCGCTTTTTGGTCAGGGCGGCCATTTCAGCTCTAGCTTCAGACCTGTAAACTCTTTTTTTAATCTTTGACATATTAGCTGTAGTATACTACACTCAATATCGAGTGTCAAACTAAATTCATAGGAGACTCAAATGTCTAACAGTCCAGTATCGATAGCAGAAGCCTATTACAGCGCCGTCGGGGGAAAAAATTTTGCAGAGATCGAAAAGTACCTGCATCCGGACGCCTGCCTTGTCGGACCTCTTGCCAGCATATCCGGCAAACAAGCCGTCCTTGAAGCCACGAGAAACTTCGCAGGCATGTTCAACGCGCTAACTATCCGGGCCAAGTTCGGATCTGAGGACCAAGCGATGATCGTTTATGAGGTCGAGATGCCAGCCCCTATCGGCACGACCCCTTCCGCATCGCTGATGACCTTCCAAAATGGGATGATCACGAAAATTCAGCTCTTCTATGATGCAAGACCTTTTGTAGTGAAGAAGGAAGAGATTTTCACTTCGAAGTCATAGACATTCGACATTTATTGCCCTTAGAATGTACTCTAAGGGCACTAAAAGTACTGGTAAGTGATGTTTAAATTTCTTATCTTTCTATTGTTTCCATTCCTGATCTTAGCTGAAGAAAAACCATTTGCCGTCATCATCCGATCGCATAACAACAAAAGCAATTATCAGCGCAATCTCGATTCGGTCTTCAGCCAGCATTATCAAAACTACCGGATCATTTATATCTCAGATGGATCGACGGATGGTTCCGATGCCCTTGTTGAAAATTACATCCAGGTACATGGCCATCAGGATCGGGTATCATTCTATAAAAATCAAAATCGGAAAGGACGGCTCGCCTGCGCTTGCCAAGCAATCTTTTCCTGTAAGAAAAATGAGATTATCATCGAAATAGATGGTCCCGATTGGATAACGAACAATGATGTTTTTTCGAAATTGAACGAGACCTATGCAAATCCTGAAGTGTGGGCTGTCTTCCAAGATCATACGCCTGCTTTTACAACATATTACGCTTCATTGTTCCAAGCGATAAAAAAGGAAGATTTCCTTCATGCGGACAGGTTCTTATCAGCGGATGACGATCGGCCCTATCTAGCGCCCATCCTTAAAATGGCAGGAGGCCATGCCAAACCGATTCCCGATCTGCTCTACGCATCAGACCAAAGCCAAGCAGATCATACGGAAGCCGTCGGCGAGAACAAACAAAAGATGCCCCATTACTCTGCATTAAATAAGCTTCCCTTAAATTTTCCAGAAGAGACGCCTTATGGATTGATCTACCAGCAAATTCAAGACATTTGCCATCCCACTTTGGAAGACTACCGCCTAGTGCACAACTATCTTTTCTACGGAATCCGACCCAATCTAGAACGGATCAGCAGCTTGTATTATTGGGGACAAAGGACGATCCGCATCATCGGCGATGATCCAGGTCAAATCCCCATGTCGGGTGTTGTCCACATCAATTCGAGCGGAGAAGAAAAAGAGAACTGCATCATCCTTTATTCAACCTACAACAGGAACTACCCTCGAGCTCTTGCACGCCTGCTTAATTGCATAGCCCAGTCTGATTTTAAAGGAGATGTCCTCTATCGAATTGGCGGCTGGCCTGATGAAGCAGGAGGATCTCTTCTCCTGTCCCATGTTCCCTATGCTTTCAAGCCCTGTTTTTTTAAAGAAGCAAGACGTCTTGGATACAAACGGATCCTATGGCTGGACACTGCTGTCATACCTGTGGCTAGTCTGAATGAGATATTTGCAATGATAGAAGACAAAGGCTATTTTGTGATGGGAAATGCTCATATGGTTGGGCCGTTCATGAATCCTCAGGCTGCTGTCTACTTTGGGCTTACAAAGGAAGACACTTGCAAGATCCCTTCCTGCTCTTCGGGCCTTTTTGGAGTTGATCTGTCGCATAAGATAGGGCGCGACCTTCTTGAAAACTGGTATCGGGCAGCTCAGGACCCAGATGCTTTTTTTACAGAGAGGCCCGACCAGAACGCCCTTTCGATCCTTCTCTACCAGTCGAACATATCTGATTTCATTGATATCCGCAGAATGCCGCATGCAGAGATCAATGAACAAATTCAACCCGATTCCCTCTTTTATCTTGATCGGTTCTTTGTCCATTGAAGAGACCATT